>NZ_SCMM01000029.1:0-62435 GCF_005503345.1 Ramlibacter sp. 2FC | reverse complement strand
GCTCCGGCCCCCGCTGAGGCCGCTTCCGCTCCCGCCGCCGCTGCTTCGGACGCTGCCGCTGGTGCCGCCGCCGACGCTGCCAAGGCCGCTGCCGACGCCGTCAAGAAGTAATCGCTTCCAGCGAAGCTTCGAAGCCACCGCAAGGTGGCTTTTTTTATGCCCGAACGCCCGGGCCGGTGTCGCCCTGGCCCGGCTGGCGTTCTCAGGCCTGCAGCCAGCCGGTGCCTGCCTCGGGCTGCGCCACCACGATGTCCTCCTGCGCGCAGCCCAGCACGCCGGCCAGGGCCGCCTGGGCCAGCGCGGGCTGGTTGTTGCGCTCGCTCAGGTGTGCCGCCACGACCTGGAGCAGGCCGTCGTGCCGCAGGGCCTCGAGTATCGCTGCCGCCTCCGCGTTCGCCAGGTGGCCATGCCGGCCGCCGACACGCCGCTTGAGGAAGGGCGGGTAGCGCGACGCGGCCAGCAGATCCGGGTCGTGGTTGCATTCGAGCAGCAGGGCCTGGCAGCCGGCCAGCTGGGCCAGCACATGGGGCGTGGCGTGTCCCAGGTCGGTCAGCAGGCCCAGGTGCGCGGCGCCGTCGCTGCAGCGCAGCTGCAAGGGCTCACGGGCATCGTGCGGCACGGTGAAGGGCATGAGCTCCAGGTCCCCGATGGCGATGGTCTGGGTGTCGCGTGCGAACTGCAGCAGGCCGTCGAAGTCGGGCCCGCCCAGCGCCTGGTGCGTGCCCTGGCTCATCCAGACCGGCAGCCGCTCGCGCAGCGCCAGCGCGCGGGCGCAGCCGATGTGGTCGCCATGCTCGTGGGTGATGAAGATGGCCTGCAGCTCGCTGGCCTGCAGGCCGGCCCGGGCCAGCCGGGCATCGAGCTCGCGCAGGCCCAGGCCGCAATCGACCAGCAGCCTGGTCCGGCCCGTGCTGCCGCGCGCTTCGACCAGCGTGGCGTTGCCCGAGCTGCCGCTGCCCAGGCTGCGAAAGCGCAGCATGGCGCGAGACGGCTTACTTGAGCTCGTCGGCGATGACCTGGACGATGCGCTGCGCGCTGGCCGAGGTCTCGGGCGCGCCGTTGGCGTTGAGCACGGACACCGTGCTGCTGCCACCCTGGCCGCGCACCACGATGCGGTACTTGAGCGGGGCCGGGGTCGGCGCGGCGCCGCCGAACAGCTTGCCGAACAAGCCGGGCTCCTTCTTGTCGGCGTTGGGCTCGACGTAGCGCACGAAATAGGTGCCCTGGCTGCGGTCGCGGTCCTCGACGGTGAAGCCGGTGCGGTCCAGCGCCAGGCCGACGCGGCGCCAGGCGCGGTCGAAGTCCTCGTCCAGCTGGGCCACGGGCTGGCTGTCCACCTTGGTCACGCGGGCCGCCGGCTTGACCGTCCCCGCCG
This sequence comes from Ramlibacter sp. 2FC, assembly GCF_005503345.1. Classification (NCBI taxonomy): domain Bacteria; kingdom Pseudomonadati; phylum Pseudomonadota; class Betaproteobacteria; order Burkholderiales; family Comamonadaceae; genus Ramlibacter; species Ramlibacter sp. 2FC. Next base: position 61,060 of record NZ_SCMM01000029.1, on the reverse strand, counting down.
CGGCCACCACGGTCTTGGACTGCTCCTGCGACACGCCGAGCTTGACCATCAGGCGGCGCAGGAATTCGGCCTCGAGCTCGGGGTCGGCCGGGCGCGGCTGCCAGACCGCGTTCTGGCCTTCGAGCCGGGTGCCCGTCAGGGACTCGATCATGCCGCGGTGGCTGATGTAGATCTCGGTGGCGCCGGAGGCGCCGCGCTCGAGGCGGGTGCGGAACTTGTCGCGCTCGCCGGTGGAGTAGAGCGAGTCCAGCACCTTGCCCAGCGTGCTGCGGATGAAATCCTGCGGCAGCTTGGCGCGGTTCTCGGCCCAGTCGGTTTCCATGATGCCGAGATTGGCCTGGTCGATGGTGAGCAGGAAGCCGTTTTCCTGCCAGAAGTCGCGCACCGGTCCCCAGAGCTGGTCGGCCGGGCGGTTGACCACCAGCCAGCGCTGGTTGCCGGCGCGCTCGATGCGCACGTCGCCCACGCTGGCGGCGGCCGTGGGCACCGCCGGGCTGGCGGCCTGGGCCCCCTGGTAGCTGCTGGCCGTGACGCTGCCGCTGCCGGCCACGGTGTAGCGCGCATCCTTGGACAGCTGGCTGAGGTCGGGCGGCACCTCCAGCGAAGGGCCCTTGCCCGCGCTCTTGTAGTCGATCCGGTCGCCCTCCAGGACCGTGCAGGCGCCCAGCGCCAGGGTCAGGCCGAGCCAGCCGAGCCGGCGGCTCAGTCGTGCAATGTCATTCACGTGCATGTTTCTCTTGGGGTTCGGTGGCGAGGGGTTCAGAGCAGGCCGCTGGCGCGCAGCGCCGCTTCGACGACGGGCTCGTTGGCCGGCGACAGCGGCGTCATGGGCAGGCGCATGGTGGGGCCGCACAGCCCCATGCGTGCCATGGCCCACTTCAGCGGGATCGGGTTGGCTTCCACGAACAGCTGCTTGTGCAGCGGCATCAGCTGGAACTGGATGGCCATCGCGCGCTTGACGTCGCCGGCGATCGCCGCCACGCACAGCTCGTGCATCAGCCGGGGTGCGACGTTGGCCGTGACGCTCACGTTGCCCTGGCCGCCGCAGAGCATCAGCGCCACCGCCGTGGGGTCGTCACCCGAGTAGATGGCGAAGTCCTTCGGGGCTTCGCGGATCAGCCACTGGGCGCGCTCGATGTTGCCCGTGGCTTCCTTGATGCCGACGATGCCGGGCACTTGCGCCAGGCGCAGCACGGTGTCGGGCAGCATGTCCGCCACGGTGCGGCCGGGCACGTTGTACAGGATGATCGGCAGGTCGCCAACGGCCTCGGCGATGGCCTTGAAGTGCTGGTACTGGCCTTCCTGGGTCGGCTTGTTGTAGTAGGGGACGACCTGCAGCTGGCAGTCGGCGCCGACCTTCTTGGCGAACCTGGCGAGCTCGATGGCCTCGGACGTGCTGTTGGCGCCGCAGCCGGCCATGATGGGCACGCGGCCCTTGGCCTGCTCGACCGAGACGCGGATGATCTCGCAGTGCTCGTCGACGTTGACCGTGGGCGACTCGCCCGTGGTGCCCACGACGCCTATGCAGTCCGTGCCTTCGGCGATGTGCCAGTCGATCAGCTTGCGCAGGTGCGGATAGTCGACGCTGCCGTCCTCGTGCATGGGCGTGGCGAGCGCCACGATGCTGCCAGTAATGGGTGTCATGTCCGTGTTCTCTGACGGGAAAAAAGCATTCTAACTAGGAGCCCGGCAGGCGCCTAAAGCGGGTAGCGCGGCGGTGCGGCGTCCGGCGGCACCGCGGGAACTTCTCGCACGGCGGCGATGCGCTGCACGAAGCGCGGCGGCGCGTCCAGGAAGCCGTCCTCGTAGGCCACCAAGCGCAGGCCCTGGCAGACGCGCAGCAGCTCGCCGGCCTGCAGCAGGAAGTCGGGTCGCGAGGGCTTGCCCACGGTCTCGTTGCCGGCCGCGAAGGTCTCGTAGATCAGCACGCCGCCCGGCGCCAGGCTGTCCAGCAGCCGGGGCAGCAGCGGCCGCCACAGGTAGTTGGTCACGATCACGGCGTCGAATCGCTCACCGGGAAGCGGCCAGGGGCCGTCCTCGATGTCGGCGCACAGGGCCCGGCCCAGCGGCGCCACGGCCGCGATGGCCTCGGGCGAGCGGTCCACGCCGGTCACCGGATGACCGCGCCCGGCGAACCAGCGCATGTGGCGGCCCAGGCCGCAGGCCAGGTCGAGCACCGTGCCGCCCGGGCGCACCAGCGGCGACCAGCGCTGCACCCAGGCCGAGGGGGCCTCGGCGCCATGCGCGACCGCCACGGGGTTCGGTGCGGCGCTCAAAAGCAGCTCCACAGCTGGTCCGCCAGGGTCACCAGGAAGTCCGGCCGCGCGTAGAGCGCGAACACGGCCAGCAGCAGCGCCAGCGCCGCGCCATGCCACAGGAATTTGCGGGCAGAGGTCTTCATGTTCAGGCGGCCTGGGCCCTGGACGGGTGGTGGGCGCGGCGCGGGATCGCGCCCTCCTTGACCGGCAGGTTCACCAGGGCGGCGAACACGCCGAGCGCGATCGCGATGTACCAGACGATGTCGTAGCTGCCGGTGCGGTCGTACAGGTAGCCGCCCAGCCACACGCCCATGAAGCTGCCGATCTGGTGGCTGAAGAACACGAAGCCGCTCAGCATGGACAGGTGCTGGATGCCGAAGATCTGCGCCACCACCGCATTGGTCGGCGGCACGGTGGACAGCCACAGCAGGCCCATGACGGCCGAGAACAGGTAGACGCTGGCGGGCGACAGCGGCGCCAGCAGGAAGGCCGAGATCGCCACCGCGCGCGCCAGGTAGATGAAGGCCAGGATCCGGCTCTTGGCCAGGCGCTGGCCCAGCATGCCGGCGGCATAGGTGCCGAAGACGTTGAACAGGCCGATCAGGGCCAGCGAGAAACTCGCGACCTGGGGCGACAGGCCGTGATCCTTGAGGTAGCTGGGCATGTGCACGCCGATGAACACGACCTGGAAGCCGCACACGAAGTAGCCGGCCATCAGCAGCTGGAAGCTCGGGTAGCGGAAGGCCTCGCGCAGCGCCTGGGCGATGGTCTGGTCGCGCTGCGGCAGGGCGCCGCCATGGAAGCCCGGCTCGCGCAGTCCCCAGGCCAGCGGCACCATCAGCAGGGCCGCCAGCCCCAGGATCACCAGCGCCTGCTGCCAGCCGAAGCCGCCGATCAGGAAGCCCTCCACCGGCACCATCAGGAACTGGCCGAAGGAGCCGGCCGCCGCCGCGATGCCCATGGCCCAGGAGCGCCGCTCGGCCGGCACGTTGCGGCCGATCACGCCGTAGATCACGGCATAGGTCGTGCCGGCCTGGGCCATGCCGATCAGCACGCCGGCCGTGGCGGCGAACAGCAGCGGCGTGGGCGAGTAAGCCATGCCCAGCAGGCCCAGGGCGTAGAGCAAGGCGCCGCCGACGATGACGCGGGCGGCGCCGAAGCGGTCGGCCAGCATGCCGGCGAAGATGCCGGCCAAGCCCCAGCTCAGGTTCTGGATCGCCATCGCGAAGGCGAAGGTCTCGCGTGTCCAGCCCTGGGCCTGGGTGACGGGCTGCAACCAGAGGCCGAAGCCGTGGCGCACGCCCATGGACAGGGTGACGATGGCGGCGCCGCAGGCCAGCACCTGGGCCATGGTCAGGTTTTTCTTGGCGAAAGTCATCCTACGACTTTAGCGAATTCGGCCCGGGTCTGCAGTCGCCGCGGCCGGGGCCTCCCGGCGACGCGATTTGCCTGTAATTGCATCCAGTGGCGGGGCGTGCTAGCCACTACAATCCGCCACCATGGCAACGAACCCCGCCCTCCAACCCTCCGAGTATTCAGAAGGCTCCATCCGCGTCCTCAAGGGGCTGGAGCCGGTCAAGCAGCGTCCGGGCATGTACACCCGCACCGACAACCCGCTGCACATCATCCAGGAAGTGCTGGACAACGCGGCCGACGAGGCCCTGGCCGGCCATGGCAAGAAGATCAAGGTCACGCTGCATGTCGACGGTTCGGTCAGCGTGGAGGACGACGGCCGCGGCATCCCCTTCGGCCTGCACCCCGAGGAGAAGGCGCCGGTGATCGAGCTGGTGTTCACCCGCCTGCATGCCGGCGGCAAGTTCGACAAGGGCAAGGGCGGGGCCTACAGCTTCTCGGGCGGCCTGCACGGCGTGGGCGTCTCGGTGACCAACGCCCTGGCCCTGCGCCTGGAAGCCAGCAGCCACCGCGAGGGCCAGGTCGCGCGCCTGGTGTTCGCGGGCGGCGACGTGGTCGAGCCCCTGGTCACGCGCCCCAACGGCGAGGGCGACCGCCGCCAGGGTACGACGGTGCGCGTCTGGCCCGATCCCAAGTACTTCGAATCGGCCGCCCTGCCCATGGGCGAGCTCACCCACCTGCTGCGCAGCAAGGCCGTGCTGATGCCCGGCGTCTCGGTCTCGCTTTCCAACGAGAAGACCCGCGAGACCCAGACCTGGCAGTACAAGGGCGGCCTGCGCGACTACCTGATGCAGACGCTCAGCGCCGACCCGGTGATCCCGCTGTTCGAGGGCGAGGGCTATGCCGATGGGCAGAACGACAGCTTCGCCGAAGGCGAGGGCGCGGCCTGGGCCGTGGCCTTCACCGAGGAAGGCCAGCCGGTGCGCGAGAGCTACGTCAACCTGATCCCGACCAGCGCCGGCGGCACGCACGACAGCGGCCTGCGCGACGGCCTGTTCAACGCCGTCAAGAGCTTCATCGAGCTGCACAGCCTGCTGCCCAAGGGCGTCAAGCTGCTGCCCGAGGACGTGTTCGCGCGCGCCAGCTACGTGCTCTCGGCCAAGGTGCTCGACCCGCAGTTCCAGGGCCAGATCAAGGAGCGGCTGAACTCGCGCGATGCGGTGCGCCTGGTCTCGAGCTTCGTGCGCCCCGCGCTCGAGCTCTGGCTCAACCAGCATGTGGACTACGGCAAGAAGCTGGCCGAGCTGGCGATCAAGGCGGCGCAGACGCGCCAGAAGGCCGGCCAGAAGGTCGAGAAGCGCAAGGGCTCGGGCGTGGCCGTGCTGCCGGGCAAGCTGACCGACTGCGAGAGCCGCGACATCTCGCACAACGAGGTGTTCCTGGTCGAGGGCGACTCCGCCGGCGGCAGCGCCAAGATGGGTCGCGACAAGGAATGCCAGGCCATCCTGCCGCTGCGCGGCAAGGTGCTCAACACCTGGGAGGTCGAGCGCGACCGCCTGTTCGCCAACAACGAGATCCACGACATCGCCGTGGCCATAGGCGTCGACCCGCATGGCCCGAACGACAGCCCGGACCTCTCGGGCCTGCGCTACGGCAAGGTCTGCATCCTGTCGGACGCCGACGTGGACGGCTCGCACATCCAGGTGCTGCTGCTGACGCTGTTCTTCCGCCACTTCCCCAAGCTGATCGAAGCGGGGAACGTGTACGTGGCGCGCCCGCCGCTGTTCCGCGTCGACGCGCCGGCGCGCGGCAAGAAGCCGGCCTCCAAGGTCTATGCGCTCGACGAGGGCGAGCTCACCGCCATCCTGGACAAGCTGCGCAAGGACGGCGTGCGCGAAGGCGCCTGGACCATCAGCCGCTTCAAGGGCCTGGGCGAGATGAGCGCCGAGCAGCTGTGGGACACCACGCTGAACCCCGACACGCGCCGCCTGCTGCCGGTGCAGCTGGGCAGTTTCGACTTCGCGCAGACTGAAGGCCTGATCACCAAGCTCATGGGCAAGGGCGAGGCCGCGGCGCGCCGCGAGTTGATGGAACTGCACGGCGATGCGGTGGAAGTCGATGTTTGATCGTGACCAACAGTCCGGCCGGCATATCGTGGAGTTCGAGCAGGGCGGCCGGGCCAGGGCGGCGCATGGCAAGCGCTTGCTGCCGCAGCTGGGGCAGGCCTTGTCGCAGGAGTTCGGCAAGGGCTTCGATGCCTCCAACCTGCGCTACATGCGTCTGTTTTATCAAGCGTTTCCGAAATGTGACGCACTGCGCCACGAATTGAGCTGGACGCACTACCGCCTGCTGTTGCGGGTGGGTGCTGCTTACCTGTTACTTTCATAGCTGAACCAGACTTTTCACGATGGACCTACCGACCCTCGATCTCACGGCCGACCCGGCCGGCGACGACGCCCTCAGCCTTGCTACTTACGCCCAGCAGGCCTACCTCGAATACGCGCTCAGCGTGGTCAAGGGCCGGGCCCTGCCCGATGTCTGCGACGGCCAGAAGCCGGTGCAGCGGCGCATCCTGTATTCGATGTCGCGCATGGGCCTGGGCTATTCGGGCAGCAGCGGCGCCAAGCCGGTCAAGAGCGCGCGCGTGGTCGGCGACGTGCTGGGCCGCTTCCACCCGCATGGCGACCAGGCCGCCTACGACGCGCTGGTGCGCATGGCCCAGGACTTCGCCCAGCGCTACCCGCTGATCGACGGCCAGGGCAACTTCGGCAGCCGCGACGGCGACGGCGCGGCCGCCATGCGCTACACCGAGGCGCGCCTGGCCAGGATCACCAGCCTGCTGCTCGACGAGATCGACGAGGGCACGGTGGACTTCGTGCCCAACTACGACGGCTCGACCGAAGAGCCGCGCCAGCTGCCGGCGCGACTGCCGTTCGCGCTGCTCAATGGCGCCAGCGGCATCGCCGTGGGCCTGGCCACCGAGATCCCCAGCCACAACCTGCGCGAGATCGCCGACGCCTGCGTGGCGCTGATCAAGACCCCGCAGCTGTCCGACGAGGAGCTGTTCGCCCTGATCCCCGGCCCCGACTACCCGGGCGGCGGCCAGATCATCAGCCCGGCGGCCGACATCGCCGAGGCCTACCGCGGCGGCCGCGGCTCGCTCAAGCTGCGCGCGCGCTGGAAGATCGAGGACCTGGCGCGCGGCCAGTGGCAGCTGGTCGTCACCGAGCTGCCGCCCGGCGTGAGCTCGCAGAAGGTGCTCGAGGAGATCGAGGAGCTGACCAACCCCAAGGTCAAGGCCGGCAAGAAGGCGCTGAGCCAGGAGCAGACCCAGCTCAAGGCCAGCGTGCTGTCCGTGCTCGACCTGGTGCGCGACGAATCGAGCAAGGACGCGGCGGTGCGCCTGGTGTTCGAGCCCAAGACCAGCCGCATCGAACAGCAGGAGCTGATCACCGCGCTCTTGGCCCACACCAGCCTGGAGACCTCGGCGCCGATCAACCTGACCATGGTCGGCCTGGATGGCCGGCCGGTGCAGAAGTCGCTGCGCCAGATGCTGACCGAGTGGATCGCCTTCCGCCAGACCACGATCACAAGGCGCTCTCAGCACCGGCTGCAAAAGGTGCTGGACCGCATCCACATCCTCGAGGGCCGGCAGCTGGTGCTGCTCAACATCGACGAGGTGATCGCCATCATCCGCCAGAGCGACGAGCCCAAGGCCGCGCTGATGGCCCGCTTCAACCTGTCGGAGCGCCAGGCCGAGGACATCCTCGAGATCCGCCTGCGCCAGCTGGCGCGCCTGGAGGCGATCAAGATCGAGCAGGAGCTCAAGGAGCTGCGCGAGGAGCAGGGCCGGCTCCAGGAGATCCTGGGCAGCCCGGCAGCGCTGCGCCGCCTCATGGTCAAGGAGATCGAGCAGGACGCCAAGCAGTTCGCCGACGCGCGCCGCACCCTGATCCAGGCCGAGAAGAAGGCCGTGGCCGAGGTCAAGGTGGTCGACGAGCCGGTCACCGTGGTGGTGTCGCAAAAGGGCTGGGTGCGCGCGCGCCAGGGCCATGGCCACGAGGCCGCGAGCTTCGCCTTCAAGGCCGGCGACGGACTGTACGGTACCTTCGAGTGCCGCACCGTGGACCAGCTGCTGGTGTTCGGCAGCAACGGCCGCGTCTACTCGGTGCCGGTGGCCAGCCTGCCCGGCGCGCGCGGCGACGGCCAGCCCGTGACCACGCTGATCGAGCTCGAATCGGGCACCCAGCTGGCGCATTACTTCGCCGGCCCGCACAATGCCTGGCTGCTGCTTTCCACCTCGGCCGGCTACGGCTTCCTGGCCACGGTCGAGAACATGCTCTCGCGCCAAAAGGGCGGCAAGGCCTTCATCAGCTGCAACGCGGGCGACACCGTGTGCCGGCCCTCGCCGGCCAACGTGCCGCCGCCGGCGGGCGCGGCGCCTTCCGCGCTGCATGTCCCGGCCACCCATGTGGCCTGCGCCTCGGCCGGCGGCCGCATCCTGACCTTCGAGATCGGCGAGCTCAAGCCCATGGCCAACGGCGGCCGCGGCCTCATGCTGATCGACCTCGAGGCCAAGGACCAACTGGCCGGCGCCGCCGCCTACACGCGCAGCGTGAAGATCGAAGGCATAGGCCGCGGTGGCAAGCCGCGCGAGGAGACGCTGGAGATCCGCAGCCTGAACAACGCACGCGCGGCGCGGGGGCGCAAGGGCAAGCAGGCGGACCTGGGCTTCAAGCCCAGCAGCATCGTGCGGGTGGAGTGATTGGCTGGGCCCAGCCCCCGTTCCTGGCCGCATGGGCTCTGCACAGGCGCACCGTGTGCGGCGCTTGCGGCCCGTTTGACTGGCGCAAGTGTTGCAGCGGTCACACAATAGGCCGGGCGACAGGTCTCCTGCATTGCCCGTGGCGGCGGATGAAACTTACACTGCCCATCAAGAACACGCCGTCGCCACGCGTGGCTCGGTTCAACAAGGTTTATCGGCCGCAAAGGGAGGTCCCATGCTTAGTTCATACGTCGTCTCGCGACCGATAAACGCTGTTCGTTAGAGTGTAAGGTTGATTCTTCAGAAAAAATGGGGACACCCATTAGCCGGCCGGAGTCAAGCGAATACACGCGCTCGGCTAAAACCAGGAGTGCGCGGATGATGGAGTTGATTCTAATCATTGGTGTATTTGTTTCCTTCTTAAGCGCGGCAGCTGCCGAGAAGGATTCTGAAAAAAGAGGCCTCTGGTGGATGGCCACCTTTTTGTTCGTCGCTGCCTACTTGGGATGGTCTGGAGCTTTAAGATGACGACTTAGACTGAGTTTCCTTCCTGCTACTGGTCCGGCCCGGGTGGATGGATGATCTGCCGCGTCGTTGGCTGCATGAAAAAATGGGTGCCCCCATTTTCCAAACGTTGGAAATTGAGAGGAGAGGTATATGAGCAAGCTACTTCGAGATATAGGTAAAACAGCCCCTGATACACTAGAAGATCTGGTGTTTGTTATGGCGAAAAATATTGAGGAATCTCTTATTACAGGGGGCGCCATTGCCGGTAAAGATTATACAATTCATGATTTATACTCCTGGGCAATGCCGTTTGCTCTTGAGGTGTTTAGAGATAAATCAAAAGATGTTTCGTTTGCTATTGAATTTTAGTTTTGACCAATTAAGAGTTGCATTGCTTAATTTGTTGGAGCCTTGGTAGAGATCTGACATAGAAATCAACCGGACACGCTAAGCGCGCCGGTTATTCGCGCCGTTAACCCTCAGGAGAGCACATGCGCGTGACTAAAGGCGGCACTGACATGTACTGTCCCTCGTGCAAGGAGGTTACGACGTGCAAAGCCGTGCCAGCCGCACAAGTGACGTACAACCCGAGTGACTACGGTCAGCGCAAGTACTACATCAAGCATGACGACATACAGTTCTTCCAGCGAGGGCGAGAATGCCTGAGCTGCGGGCACGAGTTCGTCTCGGCTGAAGTTGATTTGCAGTTCCTTGAAGAATTGGTTGAATTGCGTGACGCGCTCAGCGAAATTAAGGGCAATGCGGAGGCCTACGTAAAGGAGTCTGCGGCTGCCTCGGTCTCGCTCGAAAAGCTAAGTGAATCACTTGGTGTCCTTCGAGCCCTTAAGGTGTACAAGAGTGCGAAGAAGAGTTAACAGGTCAGTCAACGTGGACGCTCAAAGGCGTCCCGCCGCTGTGCGGCGTCCTGTTCTTGGGCCCCATTAGCCATGGATCGCAACGCCATCCTTTCCGAGATCCGTCGCCTCGCTGAGGCCAACGGTGGCGTTGCCGTTGGACGGACGCGCTTTGAGAAGTTGACCGGAATCACAGAAGGAGTCTGGCTCGGAAAATTTTGGCTCAGTTGGGGTGAAGCAGTTTCCGAGGCAGGCTTTGCGCCGGGAAAAATGCAGGAGGCGCACGCCGAAGAATTTCTGCTTGAGTGCTTAGCCAACCTTACTCGCTCGTGCGGCCGATTTCCTACGGCGGCTGAAATAAAAATGCGCAGGGTGAATGATAAGGAATTTCCGAACCATGGCGTGTTTGACCGGTTGGGAACCAAGAGCGCCAAGATCGGACGTCTCCGTGAATTCGGAAAAAAACGGAGTGCCTATGCGGACATTTTGGATTTACTACCCGAAGTAAAATTCTCGAGCGTTGAATCCGAGCTGGCCGGTGAAGTGGCACAGCAAGGCGATGGTTACGTCTACATGTTAAGGCTTGATAAGCATTTCAAGATCGGGAAGACGTTCGCGGTGCCAAGAAGGCATCGAGAAATTGCCCTGGAATTGCCCGAAAAGCCCGAGGTCGTTCATGCCATTCGTACCGATGATCCATCAGGTATCGAAGCCTACTGGCACGCTCGCTTCGCTGACCGGCGGACGAATGGGGAGTGGTTTCTTTTGCGACCCGAAGATGTGCGGGTTTTTAAACGCAGAAAGTTCATGTGAACGATGTGTTTAACATCTCATATATGGACTCCACCACAAAGACAAAAAACTGACCGATAGGGTAGCCTGTTGGTAAACACCTGCAGTCGTGTCCGGCATCTTCAGTCGGCTCTGCGGCGGCGCGTGCCGACATGGAATCACTCTGGCGCCGCTTACCGCTGGCGTTAATATGGCCATCTCAGACTTCGATCCATCCTTATTTTCGAACGCGAGAATGAATTGGCAGGCGTGAACCGCCGGGATTCGTGGAGCCCCCCAAGCCTTCCGAAACCAGCTCCGGCCCTGCGTCGTTTTGACGGCATCTGGCCGCTTGGCGACAATGCTGGCATGAGTCCCAAGACCATCGACCTGTCCCCGCTGCGCAAGGCGCTGGCCCTGCTTCAGGAGGCCTTGCAGTTCTGGCAGGCGCAGGCGGAGGGCTCGGCGCTGAAGCCGCATCTGCGTTCGGCCGTGATCCAGTCGTTCGAGTTCACCTATGAGCTCGCGGTGCGCCTGTTGCGCCGCGTGCTGATCGAGCGTGCGGAGGCTGCCGATCTAGGGCCTGTTAACGCTATTTCCAGGGAGCGCGTTGCGGATCAAAAAGGCCATGCGCAAGGCGCGAAACGCAGCCGGGGTCGGGCCCCGGCGATGTTTCGCAACGCGGCGCATGGCCTTTTTGACCACAACCCGAAGGGAACGGGTTGAATCGGGCGCCACTCGTCGTTGCCCGGCTTGCCCGCACGTCAGTGCGGGCTGCGCCGTGCGCCTCGATTGGCACCCGATTCAGCCCGTTCGCGCCCCTGGAAATAGCGTTCACAGGCCCTAATGGCAGACCTTTCGTTCAACGACCTGCTGCGCAGGGCCGCCGATGCGGGGCTCGTGGCGGACCCCCTGGCGTGGCGCGGCTGGCGCGAGATGCGCAACGCCACCAGCCATGCCTACGACGAGGCCAGGGCGCAGGAAGTGGCCGAGGGTGCCATCCGCTTTGCCAGGGATGCCGCGCTCGTGCTGGCGGCGCTGGAGAAGAGCCTTGCGCCCTGAGTCCCGGCAGCCCGCACTGACCGAGGGCCAGCGCGCCATCGTCCGTGAGGTGCTGGACCGCGTGATTCCGGGCGCCGAGGTCTGGCTGTTCGGCTCGCGGACGACAGGACGGGCGCGGCCGTTTTCGGACCTCGACCTGCTGATCACCCGTCCCGGGCGGCTGACATGGGCGCAGCGCGCCGCCCTGAGCGACGGTTTCGAGGCCAGCGAGCTGCCGTTTCGCGTCGACGTGGTGGAGGCCGACGGCCTGGCCGCCGAGATGGCCACGCGGATCATGGCCGAGCGCATGGCCCTGCGCTGACACCGCCAGGGTCAGTCCGAACCCGTCATACGGTTTTGCATTCAAGAGATAGCCTCTTCGCGCTGCGACGCGGTGCCGTGTTCCGTTCATGTCCCCCGGCGCCGGCCTATGGCCGTCGCCTCCTCCTTGACTTCACTGCACACGACACCGCGCCGCAGCGCTCCAGCCGGCGTCGTGGTGCGCGAAGCAGTGGCGCGGGACCGGTGGTGGACCCGAAGGGGAGGGCGGGTGAACGGCGCAGTGAAGTCAAGGAGGAGACGAGGGCGTGACGCCCTCGTCGGGGGACATGAACGGAGCCGTTCGCCCGCCCTCCCCGCCTCGCTCGGCGCAGGCAGGGACTTCTTGTACTTCTGATCGCGAACCGGTATCAGTCCGAACCCGGCTTCCACACCCGCGCCAGCACGCCCAGCCGCTGGCGCAGCGTGAGCCGTTCGTCGGACATCGCGTCGATGAAGTCCGACAGGCGCTTGGACTTGACCATGGTGTAGAAGGTGAGGATGGTGGTGAGCACGGCCACCACGCCGAACCACAGCAGCTTGCGCGACAGGGGCGCATCGGCCTCGGCCAGCAGGTTCATGCCCAGGAAGCCGGTGGTGACGGTGCCGATCAGGCCGAACAGTGTGACCACGGTCAGCCGCACCACGGTGTTGGCCTGGCGGCGCAGGCTGTCGGTTTCCAGGTAGCTGTTCATGTCGGCGATGCGCTGCTTGACCTCGTCGTACAGCGGGTCCAGGCCCAGATGGCTGGCGCACATGTGCGACAGGGCGCGCACCTGGGCCTGCTCGGAAATCTCGTGGAACCAGTAGCGGTGCGTGAAGCGCAGGAAGCGCTCGAAGCTGGCGCGGATGGCGCGCTTGAAGCGCTTGACGCTGTCGGGGTCGTGGATGTCCAAGCGCTTGAGCGCCTCCACCAGCTGGTCGGAGAACATCAGCAGCGCCGCCTTCTGGAAATGCGCGATCAGGAACAGCAGGAAATGCTGGTGCTTGAACTGCGCGAGCACGCCGCGGTCGCGGCAGCGGAAGAAGGAAGACCGCGCATCGCCCACCACGACCAGCGCGTGGCCGCTGCAGAGGTAGCGCGTGCGGGGGGCGGTGCCGGCGTCGACCCAGAAACGGTCGTAGCAGCAGCGCTGCTCGAAGTCGGCCAGGTGCTGCTCGCTGTAGGGCAGGGCGTTGTCCGGGCCGCCCGGTGCCGTCACCAGCCCGAGGCGGATGAAGTCCTGGCGCGTCAGGCGCCGCGGATCGTCGACGGCCAGGTAGGCCATCAAGGGCATGCGGTAGTACTCGATCTGGCGGTAGCGCAGCTGGCCGGGCTCGCCCGAATGGTCGCTCACCAGGGGCTGCATCAGGTAGGCCCAGTGCGCGGCGATGCGCGGGGCGCGGTGCTCGCAGACATGCGAAAGAAAGGCCTCGCGCTGCTGGGCGTCCGAGCGGGCCAGCACATTGCCCCGTGCGTCCAGCCACTCCACGCTGGCCAGGCAGTTCTGGGCCGCGCCATCCTCGTCCCAGCCGCCCGGGTAGGCGCGGCCGAAGCGGTACAGCTGCTCCTGGGCCACAGGCAGCGGCAGGTCGTCGGCGCAGACCTCGACGTTGAGCAGCACCACGTCCACGTCGAAGAAGAAATACAGGTCGATGTGCACCACCGACAGCGTGATCGGCGCGTCGCCTGGCCGCGCCACCGTGCGCAGCGCCGCGATGTCGTGCCGGCGGAACACCCGCATCGGCGACTCGCCGCCGCCCTGGGCCTTGCCGTGCGCGCGCCCCTCGCCGTAGAGAAAGCGCTGCACATAGGGCAGGAAGCTGACGAACTCGTTGTAGTGGCGCTCGTGGAACTGCTCGCGGTCGCCGGTGTATTCGTCGACCCGTTCGCGCCAGGGCGAGGCCTCGCCCGCCTCGCGCAGCAGGTCCCAGGGCCGCAGCTGGGGGCGCTGGGTGTCGCGCAAGGGCATCAGCCGCACCGGCCACAGCAGGGCCTGGCGCAGATGATGCACGGTCACTGCCGGCGCGGCGGCCTCGGCCACGGTTTCAGCCGAGCTCGGCGATCAGCTCGATCTCGACGCAGGCGCCCATGGGGATCTGGGCCACGCCGAAGGCGCTGCGCGCATGCGCGCCGGCCTGCGGGCCGAACACCTGGCCCAGCAGCTCGCTGCAGCCGTTGGTGACCAGGTGCTGCTCGGTGAACTCGCCGGTCGAGTTCACCAGGCTCATCAGCTTGACGATGCGCTTGATCTTGTTCAGGTCGCCCACGGCCGCGTGCAGCGTGCCCAGCAGGTCGATGGCGACGGCGCGCGCGGCGGCCTGGCCCTCGGCGGTGCTCATGGTCTTGCCGAACTGGCCGACCCAGGGCTTGCCGTCCTTCTTGGCGATGTGGCCGGAGAGGAACACCAGTTTGCCGGTCTGCACGAAGGGCACGTAGGCGGCGGCGGGCACGGCCACCGGCGGCAGGGTGATGTCCAGTTCTTTCAGCTTGTCGTAAACGTTCATGGGTTTTCCTTGGGAATCGATGGCGCGGCCTGTGCCGCGGCGGCTTCGCCGACGGGCTCGACCGTCACGCCGACCGAGAGTGTATGCCGCGCCCCGCCATGGATCACGCCGCGCATCGGTGAGATGTCCGAATAGTCGCGGCCGGTGGCCAGGGTCACGTAGTCCTCGCCGGGGCTGGCCCAGCCGTCGCGGTGGTTGGTGGGGTCCAGGTCCCACCAGCCCTGGCCCTGGTCGGCGCCGGGCAAGTCCGGCAGGTAGACCGATACCCAGGCGTGCGAGGCGTCGCTGCCCACCAGGCGCGGCTGGCCGGGCGGCGGCTGCGTCAGCAGGTAGCCGCTCACGTAGCGCGCGGCCAGGCCCATGGCGCGCAGGCCCGCGATCATGATGTGGGCGAAGTCCTGGCAGACACCGCGGCGCTGGGCCAGGGCCTCCAGGGCCGGCGTGTGGACCTCGGTGCTTTCCGCCACGTAGCTGAAGTCGAGATGGATGCGCGCCATCAGCTCCTGCGCCGCCTCGCGCAGCGGGCGGCCCGCTGCGAAGCTCGGCCGTGCGTAGTCCGCGAAGGCCGGGTGCCGCGGCACATGGGGGGAGGGAAAGACGAATTCGCAGGCCGGGTCGTAGGGGCTGCCGACGCGGTAGCGCAGGTGCTCGCGCACGGCTTCCCAGGCCAGGCGGCTGGCCACCGGCGCGCGGGGGCGGGTGCGCACCTCGCTCACCGCGGTCACGCTGAGGGTCTCGTGGGGCGCCTGCAGCGAGAAGAAGGCCCGGTGGTTGCCGTACACGTCGCGCGCCTGGCTGCGCTGGGCCGGCGCGGGCAGCACCGCCAGGCTGTGGCTCAGCACGGTCTGGCAGGCGGTGTCGCAGGGCTGCAGGCAGGCCACGTGCTGGGCCGTCTCGACGGCGGGCGCGTAGGCGTAGCGGGTCTCGTGGGTGATGCGCAGCTGCATGTCAGGCGCCCAGGCTCTGGTTGGCCTCGCCCGTGTGGGTGAAGTAGCGCAGGCTGATCTCGTCCGAGATCCGCCAGGCGATGCTGGCGCAGCGCTCGAGCAGTTCGCCCAGGGCCGGGAAGGCAGCCTCCGCGTCGCACAGTGTCTCCAGGTGCCACTGCTCGGGATCGGGCACCTGTTGCGCCAGCTCGTCGATCGCGCCACGGGTGTGGGCCGCGAGCTTGGCGAGCCGCCCGCGCAGCGTCTGCACCACCCAGCCGAGCGAGCGCGGGTTGTCGCGGTTGAGCACCAGCAGTTCCAGCAGCGCCGCCACGTCGCGGCTTTGCTGGTACTGGGCGTGAAAGGTGATGGTGCTGTCGAACAGGGCCACCATGGCCTCGAAGCCGCCCTCGTCCTGCACCGCGCCGGTCTCGAAGCCGCGGCCCAGCGCCGCGGCCAGGAAGCCCAGGCGCTCGATCTGGCGCCCGATCGACAGCAGGCGCCAGCCGTCGTCGCGCGTCATGCGGTCGGTCTGCGCGCCGGTCATGGCGGCCAGGTAGCCGCTGGTGGACTCGAGCACGCGCAGGGCCTCGACGCTGGCGTATTCACCGTCGCCCGCGTATTCGGCGCTGCGCTCGAAGAATTCGCGCTCGGCCCGCACGATCAGGTTCCACTGCTCCTGCGACAGGCGCTCGCGCACTGCCGAGGCGGAGCCCTTGACGGCGCGCAGGTTGAAGCCCACGCTGGCGGTGTCCTCGGTGTCGCACAGCCCGGCCACCAGCGAGCGCTCGAACACCCGGCGCGCCTGTTGCGGCGAGGGCACGCCCGGCGGCACCAGGCTGCTGGCCTCGGCCATGCGGCTGAGCCAGCTCAGCAGCGGCTGGGAGGACTGGTCCTCGCCGTTCAGGCATTCGAGCGTCAGGCGCGCCAGGCGCAGGCTGTTTTCCGCGCGCTCGCTGTAGCGGCCCAGCCAGAACAGGTTTTCCGCGGCGCGGCTGGTCACCAGGCGGCGGCGCTGGACCACCGAGGCCGGCGAGAGATGGGGCTGCAGCAGGGTGGTGCGGTCCACCTGCTCGCCCTTGTCCACGTCGATCTGCACCCAGGTGTCGGCACTGCTGCCGCCGCGCTGCATCGAGGCGACACCGGCGCTGGCGCTCACCAGGCGCGCCAGGCCGCCGGGCAGCACGCGCCAGGACTGCGGTCCGTCGGACAGGGCGAACACGCGCAGGATGACCGAGCGCGGCGCGATGCCGGGCTGCAGCGGGTCGGCCTTCCAGGTCGGCATCTGCGACAGCGCCAGCGCATCCTGCACCGTGTGCTCGTCACCCTGGCGCAGGATGCGGCCCGACCATTCGTCGAGCTTGCGCCGCGACAGCTGGCTGCCGAGCACCGCATCGAAGCTGTTGTGGCTGTCCCAGCCCGGGTAGGTGGGCTTGATCACGCATTCGGCCAGGCGCGGCAGCACGGCCTCCATGGCGGCGCGCTCGCCGCACCACCAGGTGGGCAGGGCCGGCAGCTGCAGGGTCTCGCCCAGCAGGTGCTCGGCCAGGGCGGGCAGGAAGCCCAGCAGCGCGGGCGACTCGAGGAAGGCCGAGCCCGGCGCGTTGGCCACCAGCAGCTGGCCGGCGCGCATGGCCTGCAGCAGGCCGGGCACGCCCAGTGTGGAGTCGGGGCGCAGCTCCAGCGGGTCGAGCCAGGCGTCGTCCACGCGCTTGAGCAGGCCGTGCACGGGCTCCAGCCCCTGCAGGGTCTTGAGGTACAGGCGCTGGTCGCGCACCGTGAGGTCGCTGCCCTGCACCAGGGTCAGGCCCAGGTAGCGCGCCAGGTAGGCGTGCTCGAAATAGGTCTCGTTGTAGGGGCCGGGGGTGAGCAGGGCGATGTGGGTGTCGGCCCCGGCCGGACTCATGCGCTTGAGGCCGTCGATCAGGGCGCGGTAGGTGCCGGCAACGCGCTGCACGTGCATGGCCTCGAAGGCCTGCGGAAACAGGCGCGAGATCGACAGCCGGTTCTCCAGCAGGTAGCCCAGGCCCGAAGGCGCCTGGGTGCGCTGAGACAGCACCCACCAGCGGCCGTCGGGGCCGCGCGCGAGGTCGAAGGCGGCGATCTGCAGGTGGGTGCCGCCGACCGGTTGCACGCCGTGCATGGCGCGCAGATAGCCGGGGTGGCCCTGCACCAGGGCCGGCGGCAGCAGGCCGGCGCGCAGCAATTCCTGCGGGCCGTAGACGTCAGCCATCACGCGGTCGAGCACGCGCACGCGCTGCAGCACGCCGGCTTCGATCTGGCGCCAGCTCTCGGGCGAGACGATCAGGGGAAACAGGTCGAGCGCCCAGGGCCGCTGCGGGCCGCTGGCGTCCGCGTAGACGTTGTAGCTCACGCCGTTGTCGCGGATCTGGTGCGCCAGGCTGGCGGTGCGGCGGTTCAGGTCGGCGAAGCCGTCGACGCCCAGGTGCTCGAAGAACGCAGTCCAGGCCGGGGTGAGTTGCGTGGGGTCTACGGCCTTGGCGCCCTCGGCGGCGTCGCCGGCCGGGCGTGGTGGCGTCGTCACGCCGCCGCGCAGCTCGTCGTAATGTCCGGCGGCCGCGCAGGGCGCCAGCTCGCCCGCCAGCCGGGCGGGTTCGGGCGGCTGGTTGTCGTCGAAGAGGTCGGGGTCGGTGGCGTCCAAAGTGACGGTATTGTTACATCGGTGCCGCCACCCGCGTCAGTGCCTGAGATCCAGCGTGAACGGGAACTCGCGGCTGCCCGGTAGCTCGCTGGTGGCCGGCGGCACGTCGATCGCGCCCGGCGTGTGGCCCATCTCGAAGAAGCGGGACAGGCGCCGGCTCTCGGCCTCGTAGGCGTTGACCGGGAAGCTGTCGTAGCTGAGGCCGCCCGGGTGGGTCACGTGGTACTGGCAGCCGCCCAGGGAGCGCTTCATCCAGGTGTCGACGATGTCGAAGGCCAGCGGCGCGTGCACGCCTATCGAGGGGTGCAGCGAGGAGGGCGGGTTCCAGGCCTTGTAGCGCACGCCGGCCACATACTCGCCCGTGGTGCCGGTGGGTTGCAGGGGCAGGGCGCGGCCGTTGCAGGTGATGGCGTGGCGGCTGGGGTTCAGGCCGGTGACGCGCAGCTCGATGCGCTCGAGCGACGAGTCCACGTAGCGCACCGTGGCGCCGCTGGCGCCTTCCTCGCCCATCACATGCCAGGGCTCGAGCGCGTTGCGCAGCGTGAGCGACATGCCCATGCTCTGCAGCTGGCCGACCCGCGGGAAGCGGAACTCGAAGTGGGGCGCGAACCAGGCTTGGTCGAAGTCGAAGCCGGCCTGGCGCAGCTCGGCCAGCACGTCGGCGAAGTCCATCTGCACGAAGCTGGGCAGCAGGAAGCGGTTGTGCAGCTCGGTGCCCCAGCGCGTGACGGGGGCCAGGTAGGGCTGGTCCCAGAAGCGGGCCACCAGGGCGCGCAGCAAGAGCTGCTGCACGATGCTCATGCGCGCGTGCGGCGGCATCTCGAAGGCGCGCAGCTCCAGCAGGCCCAGGCGGCCGGTGGCCGAGTCGGGCGAGTAGAGCTTGTCGATGCAGAACTCGCTGCGGTGGGTGTTGCCGGTGACGTCGACCAGGATGTTCCGCAAGGTGCGGTCGACCAGCCACGGCGGCATGTGGTCCTTGTGTTTTGCCCTGCTCGCGTGGATCTCGCGCAGCGCGATCTCCAGCTCGTAGAGCTGGTCGTTGCGCGCCTCGTCCACGCGCGGCGCCTGGCTGGTGGGGCCGATGAACAGGCCGCTGAACAGGTAGCTCAGCGAAGGGTGGTTGTGCCAGTAGAGGATCAGGCTGGCCAGCAGCTCGGGCCGGCGCAGGAAGGGGCTGTCGGCCGGCGTGGCGCCGCCGAGCACGAAATGGTTGCCGCCGCCGGTGCCGGTGTGGCGGCCGTCGGTCATGAACTTCTCGGCCGACAGCCGGCTCTGGAACGCCGCATCGTAGAGGAACTCGGTGTGCTGCACCAGCTCCTGCCAGCTGTGGGCGGGGTGGATGTTGACCTCGATGACGCCGGGGTCGGGCGTGACCTGCAGCAGTTTCAGGCGCGGGTCGCGCGGCGGCGGGTAGCCCTCGAGCACGATCTTCAGGCCCAGCCCCTCGGCCGTGGCCTCGATCGCGGCCAGCAGGTCCAGGTAGTCCTCCAGGCGCGCCAGCGGCGGCATGAAGACGTAGAGCATGCCGCTCTTGCCGCCATGCTCGCGCTCGGCCTTGGGGCCGCTGGCGCGCATGGGGTCGCGCGCCTCCACGCACAGGGCGGTGCGCGTGACCCCCGGCGCCGACTCGCCGCGCTGCGGCAGATGGGCGGCGGCGGCGCTGGCGTGCGAGGGCTGGGCCTGGCCCAGCAGGTTGGCGCGCTGGGCGCCGCGCGGGCCTGCGCCCGGCGCGTGGCCCTGGCCCTGCACGGCCACGGTGCCGCCCTCGGCGAAACCGCCGCCCGGCGTCAGCGGGGCGTACTGGGCGCGCAGCTCGGCCGCCTGGGGCAGGGGCGCGCGCGGCGCGTAGGGGTCCTGCTCGACCAGGTAGGGGTAGTCGGCCTGGCTGACCCAGGGCAGGGAGTCGAGCGGCAGCCGGTAGCCCATGGGCGAGTCGCCGGGCATCAGGTACATGCGCCCGTCGCGGAAGAACCAGGGGCCGGTGGACCAGGCCGTGCCCGCCAGGGCCGGGTCGGAACCGTCCTGCGGATTGGCCTGCAGGGGCAGCACGTAGCCGACCACCGCGTCGAGCTTCTGGCCGAACACGCGGCGCAGGCGCTGGCGCTCCATCTCGTCGTCCAGCTTGGAATCGAACGGGTCCACGTTGACGGGCAGGCGGCGCTCGCGCCACAGGTAGTACCAGGCGTCCTCGTAGCCGGGCTCGATGTGGGCGTCGGACAGGCCCAGCCTGCGCGCCAGCGCCTGGGTGAAGCGCTGCGCGTCCTCGCTGGTGTAGGCCGCCGGCTCGCGCTCGTCGGCGAACAGGGCCGGGTTGTGCCACAGCGGCTGGCCGTCGGCGCGCCAGTAGATCGACAGCGCCCAGCGCGGCAGCTGCTCGCCGGGATACCACTTGCCCTGGCCGAAGTGCAGGAAGCCGCCCTGGCCGTATTCCTCGCGCAGCCGCTGCACCAGCTCGGTGGCGTAGCCGCGCTTGGTGGGCCCGAGCGCGTCGGTGTTCCATTCGGCCGCGTCGCGGTCCGAGGTCGAGACGAAGGTGGGCTCGCCGCCCATGGTCAGGCGCACGTCGCCGGCCTGCAGCCGCCGGTCCACCGCCTCGCCCAGCTGCATGACCTGCTCCCACTGGGCCTCGGTGTAGGGCTTGGTCACGCGCGGCGACTCGTGGATGCGCGTGACCTGCATGTGGTGGCTGAACGTCACCTCGCATTCATCGACCGCGCCCTCCACCGGGGCGGCGCTCGATGGCTGCGGCGTGCAGGCCAGCGGAACATGGCCTTCGCCCGCGAGCAGGCCCGAGGTCGGGTCCAGGCCGACCCAGCCCGCGCCGGGCAGGTAGACCTCGCACCAGGCGTGCAGGTCGGTGAAGTCGACCTCGGTGCCGCTGGGGCCGTCGAGCGCCTTGACGTCCGGCGTGAGCTGGATCAGGTAGCCCGAGACGAAGCGCGCCGCCAGGCCGCAATGGCGCAGCAGCTGCACCAGCAGCCAGCCCGAGTCGCGGCAGGAGCCACTGGCCTTGGCCAGCGTTTCCTCGGGCGTCTGCACGCCGGGTTCCATGCGGATCAGGTAGCGGATGTCGCCATGCAGCTGCTGGTTCAGCTTGACCAGGAAATCGATCGTGCGCATCTTGCTGCGGTCGACCTTGTCGAGATAGGCCTTGACCCGGGGCGTGAGCGGCTCGGTGGCGAGGTAGGGGCCGAGCTCCTGCTTGGTTGCGGCGCTGTAGCTGAACGGAAAGTGCTCGGCCTCGGGCTCCAGGAAGAAGTCGAACGGGTTGTAGACCGCCATCTCGACCACCAGGTCGACGGTGACCTTGAACTCGGTGGTCTTGTCCGGAAAGACCAGGCGGGCCTGGTAGTTGGCGAACGGGTCCTGCTGCCAGTTGATGAAATGCGTGCCGGGCGCTATGCGCAGCGAATAGGAGATGACCTCGCTGCGGCAATGCGGCGCCGGGCGCAGGCGTACGACCTGCGGGCCGAGGCCGACCGGGCGGTCGTACTGGTAGTGGGTGACGTGGCTCAGGGCGACGTGAATGGACATGCGCGTCTCGCTTTCCTTGGGCGGCTGTGCGGAAGGCAGCCGCACAGGCATACTAGCAAGACCCGAGCCAGCCGACGCACAAGTCTTCAGGCCGGTTCGGCATCCATTCATGCAGGAAACGCACAGCACAGCGGAGGGCGCGCGCGCCGGCGGCTTGGGGCCGGCGCTGGCCGGCTTTGTGATGGGCACGGCGCTGCAGTTGCAGCAGCCCGCGCTCTGGCCCGCCTGGGCCTACGCCGTTGGGCTCTTACCGGCACTGCTGCTGGCCGGCTCGAGCGGCCTGCGCGCGCGGGGCCTAGGCTGGCTGCTGTGCGCGGCCCTGGCCATGGGCTTCGCCCTGACCGGGCTGCGTGCCGGCGCCATCGCGCAGCGCCAGCTGGATCCGGCGCTGGAGGGGCGCGACCTCGACGTGAGCGGCGTGGTGGCCGCCATGCCGCAGCGCAACGAAGGCGGCCTGCGTTTTCGCTTCGAGGTCGAGTCGGCCCGCCTGGACCAGGCGCCCGTGAGCCTGCCGCCCCAGCTCTACCTGGGCTGGTGGGGCGGCGTGTCGGACGGCGCGGCCTCGCCAGAGCGCCAGCCGGCCGAGCTGCGCGCCGGCGAGCGCTGGCAGCTGCGCCTGCGCCTGAAGGCGCCGCACGGCAACCTCAACCCCCATGGTTTCGACTACGAGCTCTGGCTCTGGGAGCAGGGCCTGCAGGCCAGCGGCTACGTGCGCGCCGGGCCCAAGGACCCGCCGCCGCAGCGCCTGGGCGAGACCTGGCGCCATCCGCTGGAGCGGGCGCGCCAGACGGTGCGCGACGCCATCTTCGCGCGCCTCGGGTCCGCCGGCTCGGACGAGGCGCCGGATGCAGCGCTGCGCCGCGCGGGCGTGCTGGCGGCGCTGGTGACCGGCGACCAGGGGGCGATAGACCGGGCCGACTGGGACATGTTCCGCGCCACCGGCGTGGCCCACCTGATGAGCATCTCGGGCCTGCACATCACGCTGTTCGCCTGGGTGGCGATGGCGGGGGTGGGCGCGCTGTGGCGGCGCACCGCGCGCTGGGGCTGGCGCTGCTGCCTGTGGCTGCCCGCGCCGCAGGCGGCACTGCTCGGCGGCGTGGCCCTGGCCACGGCCTATGCGCTGTTCAGCGGCTGGGGCGTGCCGGCCCAGCGCACCGTGTGGATGCTGCTCGCCGTGAGCGCGCTGCGCCTGACGGCGCGGCAATGGCCCTGGCCGCTGGTCTGGCTGCTGGCCTGCGCGGTGGTGGTGGCCATCGATCCCTGGGCCCTGCTGCAGGCCGGCTTCTGGCTCAGCTTCGTCGCCGTGGGCGTGCTGTTCGCGGCCCGCGTCGAGGCCCGCGGGGACGAGGCCGCGGATCTCGATCGCCCCTGGTCCGAGGCGGGCAGCCTGTCCGCGCGCGCGGCCGCCGCGGCGGCGACCCTGCTGCGCGAGCAATGGGTGGTGAGCCTGGCGCTCACGCCGCTGTCGCTGCTGCTGTTCGGCCAAGTCTCTCTGGTCGGCCTGCTGGCCAACCTGATCGCCATTCCCTGGGTGACCTGGGTGCTCACGCCGCTGGCGCTGTGCGGTGTGCTGGTGCCGCCCCTGTGGGACATGGCGGCCGCGGCGCTGCGCCCGCTGGCGGCCGGCCTGCAGTGGCTGGCCGGCCTGCCGTTCGCGACGCTGTCCACGCCTGCGCCGGCGCTGTGGGCCGGCGCGGCGGGCGTCGCGGGCGGGGCCCTGCTGGCCATGCGCCTACCCTGGCGGCTGCGCGTGCTGGGCCTGCCTCTGCTGCTGCCGGCGCTGCTGTGGCAGGCGCCGCGTCCCGCGGCGGGCCAGTTCGAACTGCTGGCCGCCGACGTCGGCCAGGGCAATGCCGTCATCGTGCGCACCGCCAGCCACACGCTGGTCTACGACGCCGGGCCGCGTTTCTCTGCCGAAAGCGACGCGGGCCACCGCGTGCTGGTGCCCTTGCTGCGGGCGCTGGGCGAGCGTGTCGACACGCTGATGCTGAGCCACCGCGATACCGACCACACCGGCGGTGCGCGCGCCGTGCTGGCCATGCAGCCGCAGGCGGCACTGACCGGATCGCTGGCGGCGGACCATGAACTGCAGGCCTTGCGACCAGCCTCGCGCTGCGAGGCGGGCCAGCGCTGGGACTGGGACGGCGTGCGTTTCGAGCTGCTGCATCCCCAGCCGGGCGACGAGGGCCTGACGCAGAAATCCAACGCCTTGAGCTGCGTGCTGCGCATTGACAACGGCCGTCACGCCGCGCTGCTGCCGGGCGACATCGAGGCGGCCCAGGAAGCCCGGCTGGTGGCGGCTGCCGCGCCGCTGCGCGCCGACCTGCTGCTGGTGCCCCACCATGGCAGCAAGACCTCGTCGACGCCGGCGTTTCTGGACGCGGTCCAGCCTCGGCTGGCCCTGGTGCAGGCGGGCTACCGCAATCGCTTCGGCCATCCGGCCGCGCCAGTGATGGGGCGTTACAGCGAGCGAAACATCCGCGTCATCCAGTCCGCTGGCTGCGGTGCGGCGCGCTGGTCCAGCAGCGCCCCCGGCCTGGTGCGCTGCGAGCGCGAGCAGGCTGCGCGATACTGGCATCACCGTCTGCCCGACTGATGAACTATCGCGCGCGGGCCCAGAACTTGCTACCCTGACGGCAGGAGAAAGCGGCATGCAGAAATTCGACGAGATGTACACCACGCTGGCCCCCGCCGGGCAGAGCCAGTCGCAAAGCCAGGGGCAGGGCGCGGCGCAGAGTCAGACGCAGTCGCAGTCACAGTCGCAATCGCAGGTTCAGTCACTGGGGTCGGAGGTCCGCGAGCACTACAGGACTTACGCCCAGTGGTTGTCGCGCCAGAGCGCCGACGTGATGAGGGCGCGCCGCGAAGAGGCGGAGATGATCTTCCGCCGCGTGGGCATCACCTTTGCCGTCTATGGCGCCAAGGATGAAGATGGCGCGGGCACCGAGCGGCTGATCCCCTTCGACTTGATCCCGCGCATCATCCCGGCCCATGAGTGGGCCGGGATGGAGCAGGGCCTGGTGCAGCGCGTGACGGCGCTGAACCGCTTCATCCACGACGTCTACCACGAGCAGGAGATCCTGCGCGCGGGCGTGATCCCCGCCGACCAGGTCATGCACAACGCGCAGTTCCGTCCGCAGATGATGGGCGTGGACGTGCCCAACCAGATTTATTCTCACATCAGCGGCATCGACATCGTGCGCGCCCCCAACGCGCGCGGCGAGGGCGAGTACTACGTGCTCGAGGACAACCTGCGCGTGCCCAGCGGCGTCTCCTACATGCTGGAGGACCGCAAGATGATGATGCGCCTGTTCCCCGAGCTGTTCAGCG
This sequence comes from Ramlibacter sp. 2FC, assembly GCF_005503345.1. Classification (NCBI taxonomy): domain Bacteria; kingdom Pseudomonadati; phylum Pseudomonadota; class Betaproteobacteria; order Burkholderiales; family Comamonadaceae; genus Ramlibacter; species Ramlibacter sp. 2FC. The sequence continues at coordinate 36,254 of NZ_SCMM01000029.1, read as the reverse complement.
CGCACCGCGTGGCGCCGGTCGCGCATTACCCCGACCTGCTACTGGAGACCCTGCGCGCGTCCAGCCCCGCCATCACGGCCGAGCCCACGGTGGTGGTGCTCACGCCCGGCATGTACAACAGCGCCTACTTCGAGCATGCCTTCCTGGCGCAGCAGATGGGCGTGGAACTGGTCGAGGGCCAGGACCTGTTCGTCAAGGACGACTTCGTCTACATGCGCACCACGCGCGGCCCCAAGCAGGTGGACGTGATCTACCGCCGGGTGGACGACGACTTCCTGGACCCGCAGGTGTTCCGGCCCGGCTCCACCCTGGGCTGCGCCGGGCTCATGGAGGCCTACCGCAAGGGCCATGTGGTGATCTGCAATGCCGTGGGCACGGGCGTGGCCGACGACAAGTCGATCTATCCCTATGTGCCCAAGATGATCGAGTTCTACCTCGGTGAGAAGCCCATCCTGAGCAACGTGCCGACCTGGATGTGCCGCGACCCCGAGGACCTCAAGTACGTGCTGGCCAACCTCAAGGACCTGGTGGTCAAGGAGGTGCACGGCGCCGGCGGCTACGGCATGCTGGTGGGCCCGGCCGCCACCCAGGCCGAGATCGAGGCCTTCGGCCAGGCCGTGCGCGCCAACCCTTCGGGCTACATCGCCCAGCCCACGCTGAGCCTGTCGAGCTGCCCGACCTTCGTCGAGGCCGGCGTCGCGCCGCGCCACATCGACCTGCGGCCCTTCGTGCTGTCGGGCAAGGAGGTGCAGATGGTGCCGGGCGGCCTCACGCGCGTGGCCCTGAAGGACGGCTCGCTGGTGGTCAACTCGTCGCAGGGCGGCGGCACCAAGGACACCTGGATTCTCGAAGTGTGAGGGGGACGAGATGCTGAGCCGCACTGCCGACCATCTGTACTGGATGAACCGCTACACGGAGCGGGCCGAAAACACCGCCCGCATGCTCAACGTGAACTACGAGACCTCGCTGCTGCCGCAGTCGGCGGCCGTGGCCCAGCTGGGCTGGCAGGGTCTGCTGTCGATCAGCGAGCTGCTGCCTTCCTACCAGGCGCTGTACGGCGACGTCACGGCCGAGAAGGTGATGGGCTTCATGGTCAAGGACGAGGACAACCCTTCGTCCATCGTGTCCTGCCTGCGCGCCGCGCGCGAGAACGCTCGCGCCGTGCGCGGCACGCTGACCACCGAGGTCTGGGAAACGCAGAACCAGACCTGGCTGGAGCTGGGCCGCATGTTCAAGAGCGGCGAGTTCGAGCGCGACCCCGGCGAGTTCTTCGAGTGGGTGAAGTTCCGCTCGCACCTCTCGCGCGGCGTCACCGTGGGCACCATGCTGATGGACGAGTCCCTGCACTTCATGCGCCTGGGCACCTTCCTCGAGCGCGCCGACAACACGGCACGCCTGGTCGACGTGAAGTTCCACGCGGTGGAGAGCGACTTCTACGGCACGGCCAACGGCAAGGACCAGGAGTACGACTTCTACCACTGGAGCGCCATCCTGCGCAGCGTCAGCGGCTTCGAGGTCTACCGCAAGGTCTATCGCGACGTGATCCGGCCCGAGCGCGTGGCCGAGCTGCTGATCCTGCGCCCGGACATGCCGCGTTCGCTGCTCGCCAGCCTGAACGAGGTGGTGGCCAACCTGCGCCTGGTCGCCGGCGACCCCTGCAGCGAGGCCCTGCGCCACGCGGGCAAGCTGCGCGCCGACCTGCAGTTCAGCCGCATCGACGAGATCCTGTCCACCGGCCTGCACGCCTTCCTCACGCAGTTCCTGGACCGCGTGAACGGGCTGGGCAGCCGCATCAGCCAGGAGTTCCTGCTGCCGGTGACGGCCTGATCGCCCGTCGCCGGGCGGCGCTCACATCAGCAGATGCTCGCCCGCGTTGTCGCCGCCCAGGATCACGTAGTTGACCTTGCGGATGTCCATCAGCTGGCGGCCGCCGGCGTAGCTGATCGAGCTCTGCAGGTCCTGCTCCATCTCGACCAGGGTGTCGGCCAGCCGGCCCTTGACGGGCTCGAGGATGCGCTTGCCTTCGACATGGCGGTACTCGCCCTTGTTGAAGTCGCTGGCCGAGCCGTAGTACTCCTTGTAGCGCTGGCCATCGACCTCCACGGTCTGGCCGGGGCTCTCCTCGTGGCCGGCCAGCAGCGCGCCGACCATGACCAGGGTGGCGCCGAAGCGGATCGACTTGGCGATGTCGCCATGCTCGCGTATGCCCCCGTCGGCGATGATGGGTTTGGTGGCCACGCGTGCGCACCATTTGAGTGCGGACAGCTGCCAGCCGCCGGTGCCGAAGCCGGTCTTCATGCGCGTGATGCAGACCTTGCCCGGGCCTATGCCGACCTTGGTCGCGTCGGCGCCCCAGTTCTCCAGGTCGATCACGGCCTCGGGCGTGCCCACGTTGCCGGCGATCACGAAGCTCTGGGGCAGCTGGTCCTTGAGGTGGCGGATCATGCGCTGCACGCTGTCGGCATGGCCATGGGCGATGTCGATGGTGACGTAGTCGGGCGCCAGGCCCTCGGCCGCGAGCTGGTCCACGGTGGCGTAGTCGGCCGCCTTCACGCCCAGCGAGATCGAGGCGTAGGCGCCGCGCGCGCGCATCTCGCGCACGAAGGCCAGGTTGTCCAGGTCGAAGCGGTGCATCACGTAGAAGTAGCCGTTCTGGGCCAGCCAGGCGCACAGGGCCTCGTCGACCACGGTCTTCATGTTGGCCGGCACCACCGGGATGCGAAAGCGCCGCCCGCCCAGCGTCACGCCGGCGTCGCATTCGGCGCGGCTGTCCACGCGGCACTTGCGCGGCAGCAGCAGGATGTTGTCGTAGTCGAAGATTTCCATCTGAACCAAGCTCCTTTGAGAATCGTTGCGGAACGAATGAGCGCTTGGCTTGGGCCGGCCAATGCGGGGAGCGCGCGCGGCGCTGGCCACAAAAAACCGGGCGCAAGAAACTTGGGCCCGGTGACCGATTCTACGACCCGGGGCGTGCGGCGGCGCATACGGATTGGGCTATGGCCCTGATACGGCCATCCGTATGTTCGGCCCAGCCGACCACGCCCAGGCGCTCGGCGCGTGCGCCCTCGGGAATGCCCAGCGGCCGCGTCTCGTGAAAGCGCGCTGCCCCGGCGGCGTCGGCCTCACCCGACCAGTCCAGGCGCAGCAGGTTGCGCACCAGGCGCCGCGCCACCGGCGAGCCCTCGCTGCCGGCGGGCAGGTTCTCCACCAGGGCCAGCCACAGCGTGACGGGCTCGGCCGGACCGGGCGCGGGCCGGTAGTCGATCGCCGCGCCGAGGTAGCCGCCCAGCGGCAGGCCGTGCGCCACGCGCAGCAGGGCCGGCCGCGCCGGCGGCCGCACCGGCCCTTCAAGGGCCAGCGTCCCGCGCGGCGCGCTGCGGCCCAGGGCCTGCAGCCGCTCGAGCGCGTCGCGGCTGGCGGCGGCCGCCAGCGGGGCGTCCTCGCCGCCTGCGCCCGGCACGATCCAGTCCAGCGCCAGGATGCGCGCGCGCGGCCGCGGCGTGCCGGGCGCGCGCCAGCAATCCGCGCAGTCGGCGCTCACGAAGCGCTCCAGCAGGGCCCGCGGCGGGCGCTGGCCGTCGCTGGCGCAGGCCGCCTGGGCCAGGGCCGGCAAAGGGGCCAGCGTGGCGCAGAACAGCAGCAATAAAGACGACAAGAAGGGCAACAAGGGCATGGCCAGCCTCCGCGGGTTCCTACAATCCCCCTATGTTCCCAGAAGTCGACCCGGATTCCCCGCTGCTGCAACACCTCAACGCCGAGCAACGCCAGGCCGTCACCCTGCCGGCCGAGCACGCCCTGGTCCTGGCCGGTGCCGGCTCGGGCAAGACGCGCGTGCTGACCACGCGCATCGCCTGGCTGCTGCAGACCGGCCAGGCCACGCCGGGCGGCATCCTGGCCGTGACCTTCACCAACAAGGCCGCCAAGGAGATGCTCACGCGCCTGTCGGCCATGCTGCCGCTGAACGTGCGCGGCATGTGGATAGGCACTTTCCACGGCCTGTGCAACCGCTTCCTGCGCGCCCACCACAAGCTGGCCGGCCTGCCCCAGGCCTTCCAGATCCTGGACACGCAGGACCAGCTCTCGGCCATCAAGCGCCTGTGCAAGCAGTTCAGCGTGGACGAGGAGCGCTTTCCGCCCAAGCAGCTGCAGTGGTTCATCGCCGGCTGCAAGGAGGAGGGCCATCGCCCGCGCGACGTCGAGACGCGCGACGAGGACACGCGCAAGAAGGTCGAGCTCTACCAGCTCTACGAGGAGCAGTGCCAGCGCGAGGGGGTGGTGGACTTCGGCGAGCTGATGCTGCGCAGCTACGAGCTGCTGCAGGGCAACGACCCGGTGCGCGAGCATTACCAGCGGCGCTTTCGCCATATCCTGGTCGACGAGTTCCAGGACACCAACCGCCTGCAGTACGCCTGGCTCAAGCAGATCGCCGGCCCGCAGTCGGCCGTGCTGGCCGTGGGCGACGACGACCAGAGCATCTACGCCTTCCGCGGCGCGCGCGTGGGCAACATGGCCGACTTCGTGCGCGAATTCGGCGTGCAGCACCAGATCAAGCTCGAGCAGAACTACCGCAGCTACAGCAACATCCTCGACTCGGCCAACGCGCTGATCGCGCACAACACTGCGCGCCTGGGCAAGAACCTGCGCACCACCCAGGGCCCGGGCGAGCCGGTGCGCGTCTACGAGGCCGCGAGGGACTTCGACGAGGCGCAGTGGCTGGTCGACGAGATGCGCCAGCTGGTCAAGGGCGACGGCCTGGAGCGCCGCGAGATCGCCGTGCTCTACCGCAGCAACGCCCAGAGCCGGGTGCTGGAGACCGCGCTGTTCAACGCCGGCGTGCCCTACCGCGTCTACGGCGGCCTGCGCTTCTTCGAGCGCGCCGAGATCAAGCACGCCCTGGCCTACCTGCGCCTGCTGGAGAACCCGCACGACGACACCAGCTTCCTGCGCGTGGTCAACTTCCCGCCGCGCGGCATAGGCGCGCGCAGCCTGGAGCAGCTGCAGGACGCGGCGCGCGCGGCCCAGGGTGGAAAGGGTATCTCGCTGCACGACGGCGTGAGCGCCGTGCCCGGCAAGGCCGGCGCCAACCTGGGTGCCTTCGTCGCCAGGATAGACGTGCTGCGCGAGCAGACCCAGGGCCTGACGCTGCGCGAGATCATCGAGCTGGTGCTGGACCACAGCGGCCTGCTCGAGCATTACCGCACCGAGAAGGAAGGCGCGGACCGCATCGAGAACCTGGAGGAACTGGTCAACGCGGCCGAGAGCTTCGTCACGCAGGAGGGCTTCGGCCGCGACGCGGTGGCGCTGCCGGTGGACGAGCTGTCGCAGTCGCCGGTGAGCCAGGGGCTGGATCCGGACCGGCCGCTGGCCGAGCCGCCGGCGCCCGACGCCGAGACCGGCGAGACCCTGAGTCCGCTGGCCGCCTTCCTGACCCATGCCGCGCTCGAATCGGGCGACAACCAGGCCCAGGCCGGCCAGGACGCGGTGCAGCTGATGACCGTGCATGCGGCCAAGGGCCTGGAGTTCGACGCCGTGTTCATCACCGGCCTGGAGGAGGGCCTGTTCCCGCACGAGAACGCGATGAGCGACTACGAAGGCCTGCAGGAGGAGCGCCGCCTGATGTACGTGGCGATCACGCGCGCGCGCAAGCGCCTGTACCTCAGCCACGCGCAGACCCGCCTGCTGCACGGCCAGACGCGCTACAACGTCCGCAGCCGCTTCTTCGACGAGCTGCCCGAGAACGCGCTCAAGTGGATCACGCCGCGCCAGCCGGGCTTTGCCAGCGGCCTGGGGGGCGCAGGCCCCGCCAGCGCGCGCCCGGCCTGGGGCCGCAGCGGCTTTTCGGCGCCGGCCGAGAGCTTCAAGAGCCCGCCCGTGCCCGAGCGCAAGGCCGCGCCCGCGCACGGCCTCAAGGCCGGCATGCAGGTGTTCCACACCAAGTTCGGCGAGGGCAAGGTGCTGGCCATCGAAGGCGCGGGCGACGACGCGCGCGCCCAGGTCAACTTCCCGCGCCACGGGGTGAAGTGGCTGGCCCTGTCGGTGGCCAAGCTCACGCCGATCTGAGGGGCTGCGTCAGGGCGCCGGTTCCTCGCCGTTCTCGATGAAGCAGTCGCGCACCGTGAAGTAGATCGAGGTGAAGAACATGGCCGCCAGCAGCAGGGCGGCCGGCACCATGGCGGCCGACGCGAAGGCCGAGCCGCCGAGCAGTCCCGCCAGCAGCAGCACGATCACGGCGCCGAGCACGAACACCGCGATCCAGGCCGCCACGTAGACCGTGAACGCGCCGAAGTTGCGCATGCAGGCCACGAAGCTGAAGAACAGGCTCTTGACCGGCGGCACGCCATGCCAGTGGACCAGGGCCGGGGCGTGCCAGAACAGCAGCGACAGCGGGATGTAGAGCAGGGTGGCCACCCACATCGCTGCCTGGAAGCCCGGCTGCTCCACCAGCTCGCGCGTGATGGGGCCGCCCACCAGGTAGGTGCGGGCGAACTGGCCGCCGTCGAACAGCGCCGAGATGCCCATCACGCCCAGGAAGCCCGCGGCATACAGCGCGCCCAGCACCAGCATGGCGCGCAGGCGCTGCTGGCCGGCGCGGAAGGCGCTGACCAGGATGGTCGGCATGGGGAACTTGCCGCGGCTGGCCTCCTGCGTCGCCGCCATCAGGCCCAGCGTGGCGGCCGGCAGCAGGGCCAGCGCCAGGGCGCCGCCGACCAGCGGCACCACCGAAGCCACCGAGATCAGGGCCATGAACATGAGGAACAGGCCGGAGATCGCCAGCGGCTGGCGGAAGAAGGTCTGGATGCCGAGCTTGACCCAGACCAGGCCGGTGCGTGCGGGAACGATGTTGAGCTTCATGGCAGCACGGGGTGGGCCACCCGCTCGCGCAGCACGCGCTCGAAATGCCCCGGGTCATGGGCCTTGAGCATGGCGGCTTCGCGCGGCAGGTGGTAGTCCCACAGACGCGAGATCCAGAAGCGCAGGGCGCCGGCGCGCAACATGGCCGGCAGCAGCTGGCGTTCGGCGGCCGTCAGCGGGCGCTCGGCGGCATAGGCGTCCAGCATGGCGCGCGCGAGCGCGGCGTCGTGCGCGCCGCTGGCCAGATCGATGGCCCAGTCGTTGAGGCACACGGCCAGGTCGAACAGCCAGCTGTCGATGCCGGCGAAATAGAAGTCGAAGAAGCCCGACAGCCGGGGGTGCGCGCGCTCGCCCTCGAACATCACGTTGTCGCGGAACAGGTCGGCGTGCACCGGCCCGCGCGGCAGCGCGGCATGGGCCGGGGAGGCGGCGACATGGTTCTGGTAGGCGAGCTCGCTGCGGATCAGCGCCGCCTGGCCGGGGTCCAGGTAGGGCAGGACCACGGGCACGGTCTCGTTCCACCAGGCCAGGCCGCGCAGGTTGGGCTGCTGGCGCTTGAAGTCGCGCCCGGCCAGGTGCATGCGCGCGAGCATCGCGCCCACGGCGGCACAATGCGCGGCCGTGGGGCTGAGCTCGCTCTTGCCGGGCAGGCGGTCGACCACCGCGGCGGGCTTGCCCTTGAGCTTGTGCAGCAGGTCGCCGTCGCGGTTGGCGGCGGGGTCCGGCACCGGGATGCCGTGCTGCGCCAGGTGCTTCATCAGGTGCAGGTAGAACGGCAGCTGCTCGAACGTGAGGCGCTCGAACACGGTCAGCACGTAGGGGCCCCGGTCGGTGGTCACGAAGTAGTTGGTGTTCTCTATGCCGCCCTCGATGCCGCGCAGCTCGGTCAGCTCACCCAGGTCGAGGGCGCGCAGCAGAGCGCGCGCCTCGTCGAAAGAGACTTCGGTAAAAACAGCCATGTCAGAAGTTCAGAACGTTCCAGACCCTGCTGCCGGCCGGTCCCGGCACGCCGTCGCGACTGGGCGTGCGGCCCTGGGCGCCGCCTTCGGGCAGGACCTCGTAGGCCGGCACGTCGGCCTTGGGCTGCACGCGGATGCGCTGCGTCTGGCCGCCATGGCGCAATTCGTCGATGGCGCTGCCGCCATCCTCGATGTGGATGCGCTGGATGCGTTGGTTGGCACGGCCGTCGGTCGGCGTGGCGGCCTCGCGCGGCGCAGCGGCCGGCTGCGGCTGGGCCACGGCGGCGCCGAGGGCCAGCAGGAGGTAGAGAGGGGCAAAGCGCATCCCCAAATTGTAGAGTGCCACGCCCTTGCACCCGTGCACAATCCCGCCATGAGCGACAAAAAGACCCTGCTGCTGGTGGATGGCTCCAGCTACCTCTACCGCGCCTTCCACGCCATGCCCGACCTGCGCGCCGTGCCCGGCGACCCGGCCAGCCCCGCCACCGGCGCGATCCGCGGCATGATCAACATGATGCAGAAGCTGCGCAAGGACGTCCGGGCCGACTATGCCGCCTGCATCTTCGACGCCAAGGGGCCGACCTTCCGGGACGAGCTGTACCCCGAGTACAAGGCCAATCGCTCGCCCATGCCCGATGAGCTGCGCAGCCAGATCGAGCCCATCCACGAAGTGGTCAGGCTGCTCGGCTGGAAGGTGCTCGACGTGCCCGGCGTGGAAGCCGACGACGTGATAGGCACCTTGGCCGTCACGGCCACGCAGCAGGGCGTGGTCACCGTCATCTCCAGCGGCGACAAGGACCTGAGCCAACTGGTCAACGAGCATGTGACCGTGATCGACACCATGAACGACCGCAAGCGCGACATGGCCGGCGTGGAGGCCGAGTTCGGCGTGCCGCCCCGGCTGATGATCGACTACCAGACCCTGGTCGGCGACGCCGTCGACAACGTGCCCGGCGTCCAGAAGGTCGGCCCCAAGACGGCGGCGAAATGGCTGCAGGAATATGGCTCGCTCGAAGGCGTGGTGGCGAATGCCGACAAGATCAAGGGCGTGGCCGGGGAGAACCTGCGCCAGGCGCTGGACTGGCTGCCCAAGGGACGCCAGCTGCTGACCATCAAGACCGATTGCGAGCTGGCCGAATACATCCCTGGCCTGCCGGCGCTGGATGCGATGGCCATCGGCAGCCAGGACACCGAGGCGCTGAGAGTCTTCAGCGAGAAATACGGCTTCAAGGGCCTGGTCAAGACCTTGGGCGGTGGCGAAGCGCCGGTGCCCAAGCCAGGCACCGCGCCCGGCGGCACACAAGACCTGTTCGCCGAGCCGCCGGCGGCGGCGTCGCAGGTGGCGCCCAGGCACTACGAGACCATCCTGGGCTGGCCGGCCTTCGAGCGCTGGCTGGACCGCCTGCAGGCAGCCGAGCTCGTGGCGCTGGACACCGAGACCACCTCGCTGGACGAGATGCGCGCCGAGATCGTGGGCATCAGCTTCAGCGTGCAGCCCGGCGAGGCGGCCTACATCCCGCTGCGCCACGCCGGCCCCGACGCGCCCGAGCAGCTGCCCTTGGCCGAGGTGCTGGCCAGGCTCAAGCCCTGGCTCGAGGACCCGGCCCGGCCCAAGCTGGGCCAGCACATCAAGTACGACCGCCATGTGTTCGCCAACCACGGCATCGAAGTGGCCGGCTACGCGCACGACACCATGCTGCAAAGCTATGTGCTCGAGGTGCACAAGCCGCATGGCCTGGCCAGCCTGGCCGAGCGCCACCTGGGGCGCGGCGGCATCAGCTACGAGGACCTGTGCGGCAAGGGCGCGCACCAGATCCCGTTCTCACAGGTCGACGTGGCGCGCGCTGCCGAATATTCCTGCGAGGACTCCGAGCAGTGCCTGGAAGTGCACCGCGCGCTGTGGCCGCGCCTTCAGGCGGACGACAGGCTGCGCGCCATCTACGCGCTCGAGATCGCGAGCAGCGAGGCGCTCTACCGCATCGAGCGCAACGGCGTGCTGATCGACGCCGCCGTGCTGTCCAGCCAGAGCCACGAGCTCGGGCAGCGCATCCTGCAGCTCGAGCAGGAGGCGCATGCGCTGGCGGGCCAGCCCTTCAACCTCGGCTCGCCCAAGCAGATCGGCGAGATCTTCTTCGGCAAGCTGGGCCTGCCGGTGGTCAAGAAGACCGCCACCGGCGCGCCCAGCACCGACGAGGAGGTGCTCGAGAAGCTGGCCGAGGACTACCCGCTGCCCGCGCGCATCCTCGAGCACCGCGGCCTGTCCAAGCTCAAGAGCACCTACACCGACAAGCTGGCGCAGATGGCGCTGCCGCGTACCGGTCGCGTGCACACGCATTACGCCCAGGCCGTGGCCGTGACCGGGCGCCTGGCCAGCAACGATCCCAACCTGCAGAACATCCCGGTGCGCACGCCCGAGGGCCGGCGCATCCGCGAGGCCTTCGTGGCGCCGCCGGGCTGCCTGATCGCGAGCGCCGACTACAGCCAGATCGAGCTGCGCATCATGGCCCACCTGAGCGACGACGAGAACCTGCTGCGCGCCTTCCACGAGGGCCAGGACGTGCACCGCGCCACCGCGGCCGAGGTGTTCGGCCTCGCGCCCGAGCAGGTCAGCAGCGAGCAGCGCCGCTATGCCAAGGTGATCAACTTCGGCCTGATCTACGGCATGAGCAGCTTCGGCCTGGCCAGGAACCTGGGCATAGAGACCAAGGCCGCGGCGGCCTACATCGACCGCTATTTCCAGCGCTACCCCGGTGTCAAGCGCTACATGGACGAGACGCGCCAGAGCGCCAAGGCGCGCGGCTACGTGGAGACCGTGTTCGGCCGGCGCCTGTACCTGCCCGAGATCAATTCGCCCAACGGTCCGCGCCGCAGCGGCGCCGAGCGCTCCGCGATCAACGCGCCCATGCAGGGCACGGCGGCCGACCTGATCAAGAAGGCCATGGTCAGGGTCCAGCAGGTGCTGGACGCCGAGCGGCGCGCGACCAAGATGGTCATGCAGGTGCACGACGAACTGGTGTTCGAGCTGCCGGTGTCAGAGGTGGACTGGCTCAAGACCGAGATCCCGCGCCTGATGGCCGGGGTGGCCCAGCTGAAAGTGCCGCTCGTGGCCGAGGTCGGCGTGGGGCCGAACTGGGAGCAGGCGCACTGAGCGTTTCAGGCTCAGCGCAGGCTGGCGGGCAGCATGCCCGTGGCCAGGCCGGTCGCCAGGGCCTCGGACGCGTCGAGGATGTCGTGGCGTCGGCAGGTGGCCCGGCTGATCTTCTGATACACCACGGCCGCTGTCGCCGGCGGCAGCATGGCGCGCAGGTAGCGCGTGAGCGTGAGCTGCTGGCCGCGGTTGAGCTCGGTCTCGCAGACGGCCTGGCCGAAGTCCTGGTCGCGCCGCACCTGCGACAGCAGCAGCTGGGCCTGATGCCCGTCCTCGGGCATCAGGCGCTGGCGGCCGGCCGCGAAGACCAGGGCGCAGGGCGTCTGGCAGCGGCTGCCGGGCAGCAGCTCGGTGTCGAACTGGCGGTTCCGGAGCATCGCGCCCAGCGTGGTGGCGGGGCCGATGTCGCCGCCGCGCAGGTCCAGTGCCAGGGTCTTGCGCGTGCAGCGGTGCTGCTCCAGCTCGCTCAGGGCCTGGCCCAGGGCCGGCACGGCGTCGGCGGGGAATTCGCCGCGCCAGCGCAGCAGGCAGTGCCCGCCCTGCACCTGCAGCTCGAACTGGTCGAGCAGGCCGTCGCCAAAGCGCACCGAGCTCGGCGCCTTCGGCGCTGGGCTGGGCTGGGCCAGCGGCGCCGGCGGCGCAGCGGCGGGCTGGGGCGGCAGCGGGCGCGCCGCACAGCCGGCGAGCAGCAGCAGCGCCAGCGCTTGCCAGCGGCGGGAAAGCAGCGACAGGGCAGCGCGCATGCCGGTCTCCGGTTGGGGTGAATACTTTTCGGTCAAGCGTAGCAGTTTGGCGGCCGGACGCAATGCCGGCGCGCACAGCTTGGTCGCGATACCGGCCACCGGGCAGGCTTGACACAATTGCTAAGATAAGGGTCGATGCTGGGGGCGGGCCGCAAGCCGCCCCGCCACCGTGAGCCGCCCGCGAGGGCGGTTTCGTTTTTTCTTCGGGGCCCGCCCCTGCCACCACATTGACGACGCAGCCATGACCTTGATCCCGATCCTGATGGGCACCCTTGCCGCCGGCATCGGCAGCGTGTGGCTGGCCGCAGCCCTGAGCTTCGGCGTGCTGTCGCGCTACACCCAGCACATGCTGAGCCTGGCGGCCGGCGCGCTGCTGGCCACGGCCCTGCTGAACCTGCTGCCCGAGGCCTTCGAGAGCGGGGTCGAGGCGCACGACCTGTTCCTGGTGCTGCTGCTGGGTCTGGTGTTCTTCTTCCTGCTCGACAAGGCCGAGCTCTGGCACCATGGCCACGAGCACCACCACGAGCCGCATGGGGACAGCGACGCGCATGCGCCGCACCGCACCCATGCCGCGCACCGTGGTCACGCGCACCATGACCACCCGCACGAGCACAGCCACGCCGCGCACGCCCATGGCCAGGATCGGCTCTCGGGCAGCTGGGCCGTGCTGGCCGGCGACAGCGTGCACTGCTTCGGCGACGGCATCCTGATCGCCTCGGCCTTCGTTGCCGACCTGCGGCTGGGGGCGCTGGCGGCGCTGGCGGTGCTGGCACACGAGGTGCCGCACCACATGGGCGACCTGATCGTGCTGCGCCGGGGCAGCGGCACGCGCCGGGCCGCCGTGCTCAAGGTCTCGCTGGCCGGGGCCATCACGGCCCTGGGCGGCCTGGTCGGCTACGTGCTGGTGGACCGGCTGCACGACTACCTGCCCTACTTCCTGGCCGTGGCCAGCAGCAGCTTCATCTACGTGGCGCTGGCCGACCTGATCCCCCAGCTGCAAAAGAGGCTGTCTGCGCGCGAAACCCTGGCGCAGATCGTCTGGCTGCTGGTCGGCATGGGACTGGTCACCCTGGTCAGCACCCTGGCCCACCACGGGCACTGAGCGGCACCCCTTTCAAGGTGTTTCAGTCAGGAGTTCGCTTGTGACGCGGGCGTAGGCAGCTGTCGTGGCACCGCGCGGCAAAGGCGCGCGCGGGCAGGCCGCAGCGCTTCAAGCGATGCGGTCGCCGTTGCACGGCGACTCCCCTGCGGTGCTCGGTCGCGTGGCCCGTCGCAGAACTCGCTGCGTTCGCTGCGCTCACTCCGCTCAAACAACTGCGACGAATCAGTTCACGAAGCGCGCTGCGCGCGCGGCCACGCGCCCTGCGCTCCTCGGCGCCTCGCAGGCGCGCTGCAACCTGCCCGCGCACGCCTTTGCAGAGACGATGTTGGCGTGCCAACGGCTGCGAGCGCTGCGTCGTCGCTTTGCCGCGGCAGGCGGTGCCCGGTGGGGGCGATTTCTGTGGCGGCGAGAAGCGCAACGCCGGGGTCGGGCGCGCGCAGCGCGCATCGTGATCTGACTCGCCGCATTTGTCTGAACGGAGCGATCGCAGATCGCGCAGCGAGTTATGCGGCGCGACCCCGGTGCGAGCATCGCAGCGGAGTCGGCGAATGCCGACCGCCACGGTATGAGCCCCCGCCGGGCGCCGCCTGCCGCGGCGCGAGGCGCAGCGCCTGCGAAACGGGTTTTTCACGCACCGCGCAGAAAAGAGAGCAAGACCTTGAAGGGGCGGGCACTGAGCGGCCACGCCGCCGGCGGACGCCGCGCGGCGCCGGCCCCCGGGCCGTCCTCGACCAAGGCTGGGCGCGGGCCGGCCGGCCGGCGTCCGTCGTCGAGCGCACCCGGCTCACCACCGTGGTGCCTTGCGCCCGAATGCAGGTCGTTGAGGCACCATCGTGGCGCTCAAGTCTTGCATACAAGAGGCATGCAAATTGCATGGTTTGCGGCCATGACCACTGCCACCGAGATCAGCCAGCGCATCCTGGAAGCCGTTCTCGCGCAAAAGCTCGCGCCGGGGACGCGGCTGGGCGAGCAGCCTCTGGCCATGCTGTTCGACTGCAGCCGCACCCTGGTGCGCGAGGGCCTGATGCGGCTGGCCGCGCGCGGCATCGTCACGGTGAGCGCGCGCCGGGGCTGGTACGTGGTCGAGCCCTCGCAGGACGAGGCGCGCGAGGCCTTCGAGGCCCGGCGCGTGATCGAGACCGGCCTGATCCGCCGCGCCGGCACGGTGGACAAGGCCGCCGTCAAACGGCTCAAGGTCCACCTGGGGCGCGAGAAGGCCGCGCTCAAGGGCGGCGACGTGGGGCTGCGCAGCTACCTGCTCGGCGACTTCCACGTCTGCCTGGCCGAATGCCTGGGCAACGGGCTGCTGGCCGACACATTGCGCGATTTCACGGCGCGTACTACGCTGATCGCGATGCGCTACCAGTCCTCGCACGAAGCCACGCAGTCCTGCGACGAGCATGTGCAGATCGTGGCTGCGCTGGAGCGGGGAGACTTCGCCCAAGCCGAGGAACTCATGGACCGCCACATCGGCGCGGTGCAGTCGGCACTCAAGCTGCAGTCGCGCAGCGACCCGCTGGCGCGGTTGCGCGACGCGCTGGCGCCGGTGTCCGGACCGTCTCGCGGCGGCGGTGCGGCACAAGACTTGCATACAAGATCGCGCAAGAGCGGTCGCCGTGGCCAGGCCGGGGATGACCCGGGCCCCGGCCATGAACCCCCTTCCACTTACCTAGGAGCCCTGCTATGAACCTGTTCTCCAAGCGTCACTTCGTCCTCGGCCTGGCCGCCGCGGCCCTGCTCGCCGCCGGCGGTGCCCAGGCCCAGACCGCGCTCGACGACATCCTCAAGGCCAAGAAAATCGTCATCGCGATCCCGACCGACTTCCCGCCCTACGGCTTCGTCGGCACCGATCTCAAGCCGCAGGGCCTGGACATCGACATGGCCAACTACATCGGTGCCAAGCTCGGCGTGGCGGTGGAGCTGGCGCCGGTGACCAGCGCCAACCGCATCGCCTACCTGCAGACCAAGAAGGCCGACCTCGTGATCTCCACGCTAGGCAAGAACCCCGAGCGCGAGAAGGTGATCGACTTCACGGCCGCCTACTCGCCGTTCTTCCAGGCCGTGTTCGCGGCCAAGAGCCTGAACGTCAAGGGCTTCGCCGACCTGGCCGGCAAGAGCGTGGGCGTGACGCGCGGCGCGATCGAGGACCAGGAGCTCAGCAAGCTCGCGCCGGCCGGCGCCGACATCAAGCGCTTCGAGGACAACAACGCCACGGTCTCGGCCTTCGTCTCGGGCCAGGTGCAGCTGATCGCGACCGGCGCCTCGGTGGCCGGCAACATGATGGCCAGGAACCCGCAGCTCGGCACCGAATACAAGCTGCTGCTCAAGGACAGCCCGAACTTCATCGGCGTGGCCAAGGGCGAGGACAAGCTGCGCCTGAAGGTCAACGAGATCATCGCCGGCGCCAAGAAGGCGGGCGACCTCGACCGCATGGCGATGAAGTGGCTGGGCCGCGGCGCCGGCGACCTGCCGCAGTAAGCCCATGGCCATCGAGCTCGACTTTGCCGCCGTCCTCGGCCAGTGGCCGCTGCTGGCCAAGGGCGTGGCCTGGACGCTGGCGCTGACCGCGGTCGCCACCCTGGTCGGCGTGGCGCTGGGCGTGGCCTGCGCCTGGTTGCGCGTGCATGGCCCGGCGGGGGCGCGCTGGGTGGTCGGTGCCTATGTGGAGCTGATCCGCAACACGCCCTTCATCGTGCAGCTGTTCTTCGTGTTCTTCGGGCTGCCGGCGGCCGGCCTCAAGCTCACGCCCGAAGCGGCCTCGGTCATCGCCATGGTGATGAACCTCGGGGCCTATGCAGCCGAAATCGTGCGCGCCGGCATCGTCGCTACGCCGCGCGGGCAGATCGAGGCCGCGATGAGCCTGGCGCTGAGCCGCGCGCAGACCTTCATGCGCGTGGTGTTGCCGCCGGCGCTCAAGCGGGTCTGGCCGGCGCTGGTGAGCCAGATCGTGATCGTCATGCTGGGCTCGGCGGTCTGCGGCCAGATCGCCACCGAGGAGCTCAGCTACGCGGCCAACCTGATCCAGAGCCGCAATTTCCGCGCCTTCGAGGCCTTCATCGTCGCCACGCTGCTGTACCTGGGGCTGTCCGTCGCGCTGCGCCGGCTGCTCAACTGGTTCGGACCGAAGTTCCTGTTCGGGAAATAATATGCCCCCACGCTCACATCCGTTCGCTGCCCCGCTAGGGGGCCAGGCCTCCCTTGGGGCGGCCCGGCAGGAGGCCTAGCCATGGTCGACTTTTCCCTTTGGGACATCCTGCGCAACCTGCTGCTGGCGGCGCGCTGGACCGTCGCCCTGTCGCTGATCGCCTTCGTCGGCGGCGGCCTGGTTGGGGGGCTGTTGCTGGTGCTGCGCCTGTCGGGCGCCCGCGGCGCGGACCGGTTGGTGGGCGGCTACGTGCAGCTGTTCCAGGGCACGCCGCTGCTGATGCAGCTGTTCCTGGCCTATTTCGGCCTGGCGCTGTTCGGCGTGCCCACCTCGGCCTGGGTGGCCGCGACCCTGGCCCTGACGCTCTACACCAGCGCCTTTCTGACCGAGATCTGGCGCGGCTGCGTGAATGCCATCCCGCGCGGCCAGTGGGAGGCCGCGCAAAGCCTGGCCCTGAGCTTCGGCGAGCAGCTGCGCCATGTGGTGCTGCCCCAGGCCGCGCGCATCGCCGTCGCGCCCACCGTGGGATTTCTGGTCCAGGTGGTCAAGGGCACGGCGCTGGCCTCGGTGATCGGCTTCATCGAGCTGACCAAGGCCGGCACCATGATCACCAACGCCACCTTCCGTCCCTTCGTGGTCTACAGCTGCGTGGCCTTGATGTACTTCGCGCTGTGCTTTCCGATCAGCCTGTACGCCAAATCCCTGGAGCGCCGCCTCCACGCGCGCGCTTGAAACAAGAAAGAACCCTCCATGGCACTCGTCGACATCCATGAACTGCGCAAGAGCTTCGGCAGCAACGAGGTGCTCAAGGGCATCACGCTGGCGGTCGAACCGGGCGAGGTGATTGCCATCATCGGCAAGAGCGGCTCGGGCAAGAGCACGCTGCTGCGCTGCATCAACGGGCTCGAGACCTTCCAGTCCGGCGCGCTCACCGTCGACGGCCAGGCACTGCGCCACGACGACCCCAAGGCCATGCGCGCGCTGCGCCAGCGCGTGGGCATGATCTTCCAGAGCTTCAACCTGTTCCCGCACCTCACGGTGGGGCAGAACATCATGCTCGCGCCCAAGCTCGTCAAGGGAAGCGACGCGCGCCAGGCCGAGGACCAGGCGCGCCAGCTGCTCGAGCGCGTGGGCCTGGCCGAGAAGTTCGAGGCCTACGCCGACCAGCTCTCGGGCGGCCAGCAGCAGCGCGTGGCGATTGCGCGCGCCCTGGCCATGGAGCCGGCCGTGCTGCTGTGCGACGAGATCACCAGCGCCCTCGACCCCGAGCTGGTCGGCGAGGTGCTGCGCGTGGTCGAGCGCCTGGCCGAGGAGGGCATGACGCTGCTCATGGTCACGCACGAGATGGGCTTCGCGCGCAAGGTCAGCGACCGCGTGATCTTCATGCACCAGGGCCGGGTGCACGAGATGGGCCCGCCCGAGCAGCTGTTCGGCGCGCCGCAGACGCCCGAGCTCAGGCAGTTCCTGTCCTCGATGGCCTGAGCGCTGGGAGGGCGTCCGGCGCCTACTTCTGCCTGGGCACGCGCCCCAGCAGGTAGAACTCGGGATTCGGCATCATGTTGCTGAACGAGGCCATGCGGTTGGACAGGCCGAAGAAGGCGGTGATGGCGGCGATGTCCCAGATGTCCTCGTCGGAAAAGCCGTGGGCGTGCAGGGCCGTGAAGTCGCCGTCCTCGATCTCGTCGGCCTGCTGGCAGACCTTCATCGCGAAGTCCAGCATGGCGCGCTGGCGCGGCGTGATGTCGGCCTTGCGCCAGTTCACCGCCACCTGGTCGGCGACCAGGGGCTTCTTCTCGTAGATGCGCAGCAGCGCGCCGTGCGCGACCACGCAGTACAGGCAGCGGTTGGCGGCGCTGGTGGCGGTGACGATCATCTCGCGCTCGCCCTTGGTCAAGGAGCCTTCCTCCTTGAGCATCAGCGCGTCGTGGTAGGCGAAGAAGGCGCGCCATTCGGCCGGACGGCGCGCCAGCGCCAGGAACACATTGGGCACGAAGCCGGCTTTTTCCTGCACCTCAAGGATCCTGGCGCGCAGGTCCTCGGGCAGGTCGGCAATGGCGGGGGCAGGGTAGCGGTTCATGGACGTCTCCTGGCGGTTCGGAATCCCTAAGGCTCATTTTGCAGGACGGGATGGCGGCCGTCCGTCCCTCTTCTGTGACAGCGGCGTGAACTGGGCTGGAAATGGTCCGCTTATCCCGATATCCGTCGCAGCCGCTCACCGCATCATTCGAGGCCTTGGACCACGGGCGGCAGGGCCACCCGGTGCATCGCATGCCCGCAGCCGCGGGCGCCCGACATTGGAAGGCAGGCAGGCTTGAACTCTCTTCGGCATTTTCTTCGCGCCACATCGATCGGCATGCGGCTGGGGCTGGGCTTTGGCGTGGTGCTGTTGCTGCTGGCCCTGGCCATGGGCATAGGCCTGCACGGCCTGCACAGCGTCTACCGTGCCGCGACGACGGCGATCGATTCGGACATGCTGCTGGCGCAGAAGGCGGACGAGATCCGCATCCACATCCTGACGGCGCGCCGCTACGAGAAGGACAGCTTCATCAACCTCGATGCCCCCGACCGCTTCGCCTCGTACCGGCAGAAGTGGCGGGAGAACCTGTCCAGCCTCCAGGCGTCCATCGCGTCCACGCGGCAACTCGCGCTGGGCGAGGCGGACCGGCTTGCCCTGGACCGGATCGACGAGGGCCTGCGCCAATACGCCGGCGGTTTCGAGAAGACCGTGGGCATGATAGACAACGGCCTGCTCGGAACGGCGGAGGACGCCAACAAGGCGTTCGAGGCGCACAAGCAGTCGGTGCACGAGATGGAGACGGGCAGCAGCGAGATCAGCCAGCGCGCCGTGCAGGCCGTGCGCTCCATCGCCGAGCCGATTTCGGCGCAGTACCGCCGCACCTCCGGCCTGCTGGTGGGCATCTCGCTGGCCTGCTTCTGCCTCGGGGCCTGGCTGTGCTGGCTGATCGCCCGATCGATCACGCGTCCGATTCACCAGGCCGTGCAGGTGGCGCGTACGGTGGCGGCGGGCGACCTGAGTTCGCGTATCGAGGTGTCCGGCAGCGACGAGACCGGGCAATTGCTGGACGCGCTCAAGGCCATGAACGAAAGCCTGGTCGGCGTGGTCGGCACCGTGCGCAGCAGCGCCCACAGCATCGCCATCGGCTCCGGCCAGATCGCCACCGGCAGCGCCGACCTGAGCCAGCGCACCGAGCAGCAGGCCTCCAGCCTGCAGCAGACGGCGGCCGCCATGGCGCAGCTGGCCGACGCGGTCGAGCACAGCGCCGGTGCCGCCGGCCAGGCGGCGGCGCTCGCCAGCTCGGCCAGCGCGGTCGCGGCGCAAGGGGGCACGGTGATGGGCCAGGTGGTGGCCACCATGTCCGAGATCGCGGACAGCGCCGCGCGAATCCGCGACATCATCGGCGTGATCGACGGCATCGCCTTCCAGACCAATATCCTGGCGCTCAACGCGGCGGTGGAGGCCGCGCGCGCCGGCGAGCAGGGGCGCGGCTTCGCCGTGGTGGCCAGCGAGGTGCGCGGCCTGGCGCAACGCTCGGCGCAGGCGGCCGGGGAGATCAGAGAGCTGATCCATGCCAGCGGGGAGAAGGTCAGTACCGGCTCCAGCCTGGTCAGCGACGCGGGCCTGACCATGAACGACCTCGTGCTGCAGGTGCGCCAGGTGGCGGAGCTGCTCGGCCAGATCAGCGCCGCAGCCAGCGAGCAGACGCGCGACATCGGCGCGGTCAACGCGGCCGTCCGCCAGATCGACCAGGTGACCCAGCACAACGCCGCGCTGGTGGAGGAGAGCGCGGCTGCTTCCGGCAGCCTCAGCGAGCAGGCCGATCGCCTGGTCCAGGCGACGCGTACGTTCAAGCTCGATGCCGGCCAGGCGGCCGAGGCCGGGCTCGAGGGCGACCCCGGCCCGGCGGTCCTGGGCGGGCGCGCCGACCCGGTGCGCGAGCGGGGCGCGCCGGTGCTGGCGCTGCTCGACTGAGGGTCTCAGCCGCCCAGGTAGTCCCGCTTGCCCAGCGGCACGCCCTTGTGGCGCAGCAGGTCGTAGGCCGTGACCACGTGGAAGAAGAAATTGGGCAGGGCGAAGCCCAGCAGGTAGCTCTGGCCGCTGAATTTCAGCTCCCTGTCGCGCAGCTTGAGCGTGATCTCCCTGGCCTCGCAGCCGTCGATCTGCCCGGGCTCAAAGCCCTGCAGGAAGTCCAGCGTCCTGGCGATGCGGTCCTGCAGCTCGGGCAGCGTCTGCTCCTTGTCCTCCCAGCGCGGCGGCTCGACGCCGGCGAGCCGGGCCGCGCAGCCCTTGGCGTTGTCGCTGGCGATCTGGACCTGGTTGGAAAAGGGCAGCATGTCGGGCGCCAGGCGCGCCGCGACGAGTTCGGCCGGGTCCAGGCCGGTGGCGTCGGCGTGGGCGATGGCCTTGTCGAGAATGGCCGACAGGTTGTGCAGCTGGCGCACGAAGACGGGCACGCTGGCCTGGTACATGGAGAGGGTCATGGTGGGGCGGGTGCGAAGTGGGGGAAGCCCGCATGATCCCCGAAAAACCGCTTTCGTGCAGCGCGGGAGCGCCGGACTTAGCCGGCCATGAGCTTGTGCACCAGGTCGGCCGTGGTGCTGGCCCGGTACTTGCGCATCAGGCGTGCGCGATGGATCTCCACCGTGCGGTGGCTGATGGCCAGGGCGCGGCCGATTTCCTTGGAGGTCAGGCCGCCCATCAGGTGGGCCGCCACCTCGCGCTCGCGCGCCGTCAGCTCGGCCTTGACCGGACGGCGCGCGCTCAGGTCCTCGAAGGTCCAGATGCCGGCCTCGTGCGGCGTCTCGCGGTTGAGCGCGCGGCCAGTCACGTGGCACCAGAAGGTCTCCCCTTGGAAACGCCCGCCGACGCGCTTCATCACGCGGTCGTCGGCGTAGACGCCGCGGGCGTTGAGGATGGGCTCGATGCGCGCGCCGGTGCGCTCGTACTCGTCGGCGCTGGGGTAGAGCAGCTGGAAGCTCTGGCCGACCAGTTGCTCGCGCGCGGCGCCGAACATCTCGCACAGGCGCTGGTTGCAGTCCACCATGGTGCGGTTGCTCGACAGCACCAGGCCGATCGGCGCGAGCTCGAAGGCCAGGCGGTAGTCGATGTCGGGCACGGGCATGCCGGGGCGGCTAGGGGTCTCCATTACGAAATACTACCTATGTAATTACGTAGTATCGTTGATGCTCCGAATTTGAGGAGACTTCCGTGAACAAGCTCTTTCCCTCCGCCGCCGAGGCGCTCAGGGGCGTCGTCGCCGATGGCCAGCTGCTGGCTGTAGGCGGCTTCGGCCTGTGCGGCATTCCCGAGGCGCTGATCGACGCGCTGCGCGATTCCGGCGTGAAGAACCTGAGCGTGATTTCCAACAACGCCGGTGTCGACGGCTTCGGCCTCGGCAAGCTGCTGGAGACGCGCCAGATCCGCAAGATGATCTCGTCCTACGTGGGCGAGAACAAGGAATTCGAGCGCCAGTACCTGGCGGGCGAGCTCGAGCTCGAGTTCACGCCCCAGGGCACGCTGGCCGAGAAGCTGCGCGCCGGCGGCGCGGGCATCCCGGCCTTCTTCACCAAGACCGGCGTCGGCACCCTGGTCGCCGAGGGCAAGGAGCTGCGCGAGTTCGACGGCGAGACCTATGTCATGGAGCGCTCCCTGGTGCCCGACGTGGCCCTGATCAAGGCCGACGTGGCCGACCGCTCGGGCAACCTGCGCTTCAACCTGACGGCGCGCAACTTCAACCCGGCCGCGGCCACCGCCGGCAAGATCTGCATCGTCGAGGTCGAGCGCGTGGTCGCCACCGGCGAGCTGGCGCCCGACGACATCCACCTGCCGGGCATCTACGTGCACCGCATCGTGCACAACCCGACGCCGGAAAAGCGCATCGAGAAACGCACCATCACCGAGAAAAAAGGAGGCTGACATGCCCTGGACCCAAGACCAGATGGCCGCGCGCGCGGCCCAGGAACTGCAGGACGGTTTCTACGTGAACCTGGGCATCGGCATCCCGACGCTGGTGGCCAACTTCGTGCCGGACGACAAGGAAGTCTGGCTGCAGTCCGAGAACGGCATGCTGGGCATAGGCCCGTTCCCGACCGAGGACCAGGTCGACGCCGACCTGATCAACGCCGGCAAGCAGACCGTGACCACCATCAAGGGCTCGTCCATCTTCGGCAGCGACCAGTCCTTCGCCATGATCCGTGGCGGCAAGATCAACCTGTCCATCCTGGGCGCCATGCAGGTCAGCGAGAAGGGCGACCTGGCCAACTGGATGATCCCGGGCAAGATGGTCAAGGGCATGGGCGGCGCCATGGACCTGGTGGCCGGCGTCAAGCGCGTGATCGTGCTGATGGAGCATGTGGCGAAGAAGAAGGACGGCACCGAGGACCTCAAGATCCTGCCCCAGTGCACCCTGCCGCTGACCGGTGTGGGCGTGGTCGACCGCATCATCACCGACCTCGGCGTGATGGACGTGACGCCCGAGGGCCTCAAGCTCGTCGAGCTCGCGCCCGGCGTGACGCGCGAGTTCGTCCAGTCCAAGACCGGCGTGACGTTGCTCTGATCCGTCAGGGCTGGCGCGGGCCGGGCTCCCAGCCGCGCGCCAGCATGGCCGTGCGGTGCGCGCGCGAGCTCGGGTGGATCTTCTGGATCGGCGCCTTGGCCACCGACGCGGCCGCGATCGCGTCGACCTCGGCCAGCAGGGCGCGCCCGTCCCAGTCCACCGGCCAGCCGCGCCACAGGCGCAGCCTTCCGGCCACGTGCACCGAAATGATCTGGTCGCGCGCCGCCAGGCGCACCAGCTCCCAGCTGAGGTCCCAGGACGGCCGCATCTCCGGCACGTCCAGGTCCACCAGCAGGAAGTCGGCCGCCAGCCCCGGCGCGATCGCGCCGGTCACCCGGCCCAGGCCCGCCGCGTCGGCGCCGCCGCGCGTGGCGCGGTCCAGCCACAGCCAGCCGCCGCCGCAGGACGAGTCGCCGTTGGCCAGGCCGCTGGTCAGGCGCTGCGCCGTCTCGGCCGCGTCCATCAGGCGGAAGCCGTCGCTGCGCGTGCCGTCCGTGCCCAGGCCGAAGCGTATGCCCAGGGCGGCCATCAGCGTTGCATCTGCCACCGCGTTGCCCTTCCAGGCGCTGGCCACGGGGTTGTAGCTCACGGCCGTGCCCGACTCGCGCAGCAGGTTCAGCTCGTGCGGCGCGAGCAGCGTGGCATGGGCCACCAGGGTCTGGGGCCCCAGCGCACCGGCCCGGTCCAGGTGCTCCAGCGGGCGCAGGCCGCGCGCCACCAGCGAGCGCTCGACCGAGGCCAGGTGCTCGTTGACATGGATCTGGAACACCGCGCCGTGCCGCGCCGCGAGCTGGGAAACCTCGCGCAGCATGGGGTCGCTCGCGGCCTCGGCGATCGGTATCGCGAGCGAGGGGTGGACCAGGCCGTCGGCCGGCCAGGCGCTCAGGAAGCGCTCGGCCCGCGCCAGGATGGCCTCGGGCGGCTGATCGCTGCCCAGGTCGTTGCAGCTCAGGCCCAGCACGCAGCGCAGGCCGGCCTCCTCGGTCGCGCGCGCGATCGCCTCCAGGCCGCTCTGGGCGCGCGTGCCCGCGTCGCAGACCGTGGTGAAGCCGCCGCGCAGCGCCTCCAGCGCCGCCAGCTTGGCCGCGACATGGAGCGCCCGCTCGTCCAGGCTGGACTCGAGCGGCACCCAGATGCGCTTGAAGATCTCGGACGGCTCGCCGAAGGCCAGGGCCTTGCCGAAGGACTGGGTCAGGTGGTGGTGGGCGTCGACGAAGCCCGGCATCAGCAGGGTCTGGGGCAGGTCGAACGCCTGCAGGTGGGGCAGGCTGCGCGCCAGTTCCTCGGCCGGCCCCACGGCCGCGAAGCGGCCGCCGGCCACGTGCACCGCCCAGCCGGCCTGCGGCCCCTCGGGCAGCAGGGTCCAGCGCGGCGCGAGCAGCAGCTCGGGGGCGGAAAGCGGCTGGCGCCAAAGTTCCTGGTTCATGTCATCGCTCCGTTCAGGCTTTGAGGGTTTGCCAGCCGTACCACAGGCCCACGCCGATTAGGCTGGCTGCGAGCAGGCGCCGGACCACGGCCAGAGGCAGGCGCCTGGCGCCCAGCCAGCCGAGCAGCCAGCCCGCGGTCAGGACGGCGCCGACCAGCAGGCCCAGGCGCCAATGCAGCTGGCCCGAGGCCAGGTTGGCGGCCGTGGCCGCGCCCGCGATCGGCAGCTGGATGTACTGCGCCATGGCGATCGCGCTCGCCGTGGGCGCGTGCAGCACCAGCAGCAGCGGGGTCAGCAGCACCGGCCCGCCCGTGCCCGACCAGGCCGAGCCGCAGCCCACGGCCAGGCCCAGCGCGAGTTGGACCGCGGGCCGCTCGAGCCGCCGGGCCGCCTCGGCGCTGGCGGCGGCATGGGGCCGCAGCAGCGCCAGCAGGCCCGACAGCACGGCCAGCGCCGCCACCACCAGGCGCACGGCGGTGGTCGGCAGGGCGTCCAGCGTGAGCGCGCCCAGGCCGGCGCCGGCGATCGCGCCCAGGCCCAGCGGGGCCAGGCGCAGCCGCGCCATGTCCGGGCTGGTGCGGCAGGCGACGAAGGCGGCGACGGCCGGCAGCAGAAAGCCCAGGTTGGCCGCCGCGATGGCTTCGGGCACCGGGACCTGGTCGGCCACGGTCAGCGCCGGCACGACCACGATGCCGCCTATGCTGGTCGCGCCCAGGGCCAGGCCCGCCAGCGCCACCAGCAGGATTGCCAGGCTGCTCATGGTCTGCGGACCCCGGGCCGGCGCTTCACTCGACCTTGATGCCGGCCGACGCGATCACGCGGCCGAACACCTGTTTCTCGCGCGCCAGGTAGGCGGCGAACTGGGCCGGGCCCATCTGCAACGGCTTGAGGCCGGCGTCGTCCATCTTCTTGATGACCTCGGGCTCGGCCGTGATCGCGGCGATCTCGCGCGCCAGGCGGTCGCGGATGGCCGGGTCCAGCGACGCGGGTGCCAGCAGGCCGAACCAGGACTCGATGTCCATGTCCTTGAACTCGGCCGACTCGGACAGGCTGGGCACGCCGGGCAGCGAGGGCCAGCGGGCCTTGGAGGTCACGCCGTAGGCCTTGACGCGCCCGTCCTTGACGAAGGCCTGGGCCAGCGAGACCGGCAGCACGGCCAGGTCGATCTGCTTGCCGGCCAGCTCGGTCAGCACCTGGGGACCGGCCTTGTAGGGCACGTGGGTCACGTCGATGCCGGCGCTCTGCTTGACCAGCTCCATGCTCACGTGCATGGAGGTGCCCACGCCGTCGGTGCCGTAGTTGAGCTTGCCGGGCTGGCTGCGCGCCAGCTTGACCAGCTCGCTGGTGGTGTTGGCCGCGAGCGCCGGGCTGCCGATCAGCACGAAGGGGGCGACGCCGACCGGCGCGATCGGCACGAGTTCCTTGAGCGCGTCGTACTTGACCGTGCCGGGCGTGACCTGCGGCGCCACGGTGATCGGGCTGGCCACGGCGAACAGCAGGGTCTGGCCATCGGGCTTGGCG
The DNA here is from genome assembly GCF_005503345.1 of Ramlibacter sp. 2FC. Classification (NCBI taxonomy): domain Bacteria; kingdom Pseudomonadati; phylum Pseudomonadota; class Betaproteobacteria; order Burkholderiales; family Comamonadaceae; genus Ramlibacter; species Ramlibacter sp. 2FC. Next base: position 10,783 of record NZ_SCMM01000029.1, on the reverse strand, counting down.
CGGATCGCGCGCTGCGTGCCTATGGTGCCGGCCGCGCCCGGCACGTTCTCCACCACCACCGGTTGCTTGAGGCGCTCGGCCAGCCGCTGGGTGACGATGCGTGCCGCCACGTCCACGCTGCCGCCGGGGGCGAAGGGCACGATCACCGTGACCGGGCCGCTGGGGTAGGCGCCTTGCGCGATACTGGCGCCGGCCCCCGAGAGGGCGACTGCGGCCAGCAGGGAGAGGATCAGCGAAAAGGGTTTGAACATGCTTCGCTCCTTGGCGATGGGTGAGGTAACAAACACCGCGCGACTTTCGTCGTCACGGTACAGTCTACTTGTTATAACAAGTTAAATCAAACAAGCGAGTTTCATGCCAAAAACGAGGAAACCGTCCGAAACGCCGCCCGCCGAGGCGCCGGGGGTCTTGCCGCTCTACGCCGTGCTGCGCGAGCGGCTCAAGGCCCAGATCCTGGAGGGGCGGTTGCGGCCCGGCGAGCGCCTGCCCTCGGAGAGCGAGCTGACCCAGGCCCATGGCGTCAGCCGCATCACGGTGCGTCAGGCGTTGAACGACCTGCAGAAGGAGGGCCTGCTGGTCAAGGCGCACGGCAAGGGCAGCTTCGTCGCCCAGCCCGCCGTGGCCCTGGACCTGACCCGGCTGCGTGGCCTGGCCGAGTCCCTCGGTGGTGCGGGGCGCACCATCCACACGCAGATCCTCTCGCTCGGCCATGTGCCTGCACCGCAAGAGGTCGCGCGCGCCTTCCAGCTCGCGCCGGGCGAACTGGTGACCGAGCTGCAGACCCTGCGCTACCTGAACCGCGAGCCCCTGGTGCTGAGCCGCTCCTGGATGCCGCGCGCCTACGGCGACCGCCTCTCCAAGGCCGATCTCGCGCACCGCGACGTGCTCGACATCTACGAGCATGACCTCGGCGTGGCCGTCGGCAAGGCCGACGTGACCCTGGGCGCGACCAATGCCGACGCCGAGCGCCACGCGCGCCTGGGCGTGGCGCCCGGGGCCGCTCTGGTGCTCATGGAGCGCACGGTCTACAGCCGCGCGGGCGATGCCGTGCACCTGGAGAAAAGCGCCTACCGCGCCGACCGCTTCAGCTACAGCCTGACGCTGGAGCGCGGCGCCGGCTGAAAAGTCTCGGCGCCGGGCTTTCCAAAAGGAGGGAAAGCTCTAGAATGACTGGATAAATAAACAGTTGTTCGGAGTGCCCCATGCCCGCCATGTCCCCGCGCTTGCGCCAGGCGCAGCCCCCCGTGGTGCTGCCCCATGTCTGGCGCGGCGAGGCGCTGGCCGGGGCCGGGGGCGCCGTCCTGCCCAGCGGCCATGCCGCGCTCGACGCCCAGCTGCCCGGCGGCGGCTGGCCGCTGGGCGCCATGGTCGAGCTGCTGCAGCCGCAGCCCCAGGCCCCTGTCTGGCAGCTGCTGCTGCCGGGGCTGGCGCGGCAGCTGCGCGAGCAGGCCGGCCCGGCGGTGCTGGTCGGCCCGCCCTGCGAGCCCTTCGGCCCCAGCCTGCGCGCCCAGGGCCTGCCGGGCGAGCGCCTGCTCTGGGTGCGCAGCGAGCCGCCCGCGGCCCGGCTCTGGGCGGCCGAGCAGGCCCTGCGCTGCGCCGAGGTGTCGGCTGTGCTGGCCTGGCTGCCCCAGGCCCGCAGCGCCGAGCTGCGGCGCCTGCAGCTGGCCGCGCAGCAGCAGGGCCGGCTGCTGTTCGTGCTGCGCGGCGCCCAGGCGCGGCACGAGGCCTCGCCGGCGCCGCTGCGCCTGTGGCTCGAGGGCTGGGACAGCCTCGAGGTGCACATCCTCAAGCGGCGCGGTCCGCCGCTCGAGGCGCCGGTGCGGCTGCCGGCCCAGGCGCCGCGCGTGGCGGCGCTGCTGGCCGCCTGGCGCCTGCGCGAAGCCGCGGGGGAGGAGGCCGGCCATGGACTGGGTCGCCCTGTCGCCGCCCGAGCCTGAGCGCAGCGCCTGGGGCTGGTGGGCCCTGCGCTTCACGCCGCGCGTGGCCTGGCTGGACGAGGCCCTGCTGCTCGAGGTCTCGGCCTCCGAGCGGCTGTGGGGCGGCCGCCGGCGGCTGCTGCGCGAACTGCTCGAGGCCCATCCCTTCGAGGCCCGCCCCGAGCATGCGCAGGGCGCCACTTCGCGGCTGGCCCTGGCCCGGCTGCGGCTGCTGCGCCGCGGCGAGGTCGCGCCGCCCCAGCCCGACCTGCTGCCGCTGGACACGCTGAGCGCGGCCCTGCCGCACCTGGACACGCTGGCCCGCGCCGGCTGCCGCCGCTGGGGGCAGCTGCGCGCCTTGCCGCGCGGCGGCGTGGCCAGGCGCTTCGGCGCCGCGCTGCTCGAGGCGCTCGACGCCGCCTACGGCGAGCGGCCCGAGACCCATGCCTGGCTCACCCTGCCCGAGCATTTCGACGCCGGGCTCGAGCTGCCCGCGCTGGCGGCCAGCGCGCCCGAGCTGATGTGGGCCGCCCAGCGCCTGCTGGCGCAGCTGCAGGCCTGGCTGCAGGCACGCCAGCGCGGCGTGCTCGCGCTCGAGCTCGAATGGACGCTGGACCTGAGGCGCCTGGACGGTGCGGACCTGCCCCCGCACGAGCGGCTGGCCCTGCGCACGGCCCGGCCCACGCAGGACCTTGCGCACCTGCGCCGCCTGCTGGGCGAGCACCTGGCGCGCGCCACCCTCTCGGCCCCGGCCAACCAGCTGCGCCTGCGCTCGCTCGAGACCGCGCCCTGGGCCGGCGCCAGCGCCAGCCTGCTGCCCGAGGACCGCTTCCAGGGCGAGCCCCTGCACCAGCTGGTGGAGCGGCTCAGCGCGCGGCTGGGCGCGCACCAGGTGGTGCTGCCGCTGGCCCGGTCCGACCACCGGCCCGAGCGCATGCAGTGCTGGGTGCCGGCGCAGCAGCCAGGCCCCAAGCCGGGCGGCACGCCCGTGCCGCTGGCCGCCGACGCGCTCTACCCGCCCTGGCTGCTGCCCCGGCCCCTGCCGCTGGCGCTGCGCGACGGCGTGCCGCAGCACGGCGGCCATCCCCTGCTGCGGCTCGCGCGCCCCCACCGCGTGGAAACCGCCTGGTGGGAGGAGGGCGGGCCGGCGCTGCGCGACTATTTCCTGGCCCGCAGCGAAGCCGCCGGCCTGGTCTGGATCTACCGCGAGCGGCCGCTGGCCCAGGCACGGGAGGTCCCACAGGTCCGCTGGTACCTGCAGGGGCTCTATGGCTGAGGACGCGCTGCCCCGCTATGCCGAGCTGTACTGCCTGAGCAACTTCAGCTTCCAGCGCGGCGCCTCGCATCCGCGGGAGCTGGTGGCGCGCGCCTGCGAGCTCGGCTACACCGCCCTGGCCCTGACCGACGAATGCTCGGTGGCCGGCGCGGTGCGGGCCTGGTCGGCGCTCAAGGATCTGCCGCGGCCTTTTCGGCTGCTGTACGGCAGCATGTTCGACCTCGGCGAGGCCTGCCTGGTCGTGATCGCGCGCGACCTGCGGGGCTGGGGCGGTCTGTGCGAGTTCATCACTGCCGCGCGCAGGACGGCGCCCAAGGGCGAGTACCGCGTGGGCTGGGAGCACAGCGATTTCAGCCTGCTCGCGGGCTGCGAGGTCCTCTTGGTCCCCCGGCACGCGGACGGCGAGGTGCCTGAGCTGCAGGCGCTGCTGCGGCGGCTGCGCTGGGCCAGGGCCCTCTGGGGCGATTCGCTCTGGCTCGCCGTCGAGCTGCTGCACCGCCAGGGCGACGAGCTGTGGCTGGCCGCGCTGCGCCAGGCGGGCCGGCTGGCCGGCGTGTCCCTGGTCGCGGCCGGCGGCGTGCACATGCATCAGCGCTCGCGCAAGCCGCTGCAGGATGTGATCACGGCCGTGCGCCTGGGCCGGCCGGTCCAGGACTGCGGCCAGGCGCTGCAGGCCAGCGCCGAGCGGCATCTGCGCTCGCGCCGGCGCCTGGCCCAGGCCTACCCGCCCGAGCTGCTGGCCCGCACGCTGGAGGTGGTGCGGCGCTGCGAGTTCGATCTCTCGCAGATCCGCTACGACTACCCGCTCGAGACCGTGCCACCGGGCCTCACGCCCGCCCAGGGCCTGCGCCAGCTGACGCTGGCCGGGGCGCGCGAGCGCTACCCCGAAGGCGTGCCCGACAAGGTGCAGGCGCTGCTCGAGAAAGAGCTGGCGCTGATCGCCGAATGCCGCTACGAGATGTTCTTCCTCACGGTGCACGACATCGTGCGCTTCGCGCGCAGCCGGCGCATCCTCTGCCAGGGCCGCGGCTCGGCGGCCAACTCGGTGGTCTGCTATTGCCTGGGCATCACCGCCATGGACCCCATGGACTCCGAGCCGCTGCTCGAGCGCTTCATCAGCAAGGAGCGCAGGAACGAGCCGCCCGACATCGACGTCGACTTCGAGCACGAGCGGCGCGAGGAGGTCATCCAGTACATCTACGGCAAGTACGGCCGCGAGCGCGCCGCCATCGCCGCCGTGGTCATCGGCTACCGCACGCGCAGCGCGATCCGCGACGTGGGCAAGGCGCTGGGCGTGGCCGAGGCGCTGGTCGATGCCTTCGCCAAGGACCATGCCTGGTTCGACGAGGACCTGGGCGCACACCGCCTGCACGCGCTGGCCCAGCAGGCCGGCGTGGCGCTCGAGGATCACCGGGCCCGGCTGTGGCTGGAACTGGCGTGCGAGCTGATCGGCTTTCCGCGCCACCTGAGCCAGCATGTGGGCGGCTTCGTGCTGACCCAGACCCGGCTCACCCGCCTGGTGCCGGTGGAGAACGCGAGCATGAAGGAGCGTTCGGTCATCCAGTGGGACAAGGACGACCTCGAGGCGCTGGGCCTGATGAAGGTCGACGTGCTGGCCCTGGGCATGCTCAGCGCCCTGCGGCGCTGCCTGGACCTGCGCAACGCCCTGCGCGGCGGCGCCTGGGGCCTGCACGACATTCCGCAGGGCGACCCTCGGACCTACGAGATGATCTGCCGCGCCGACACCGTGGGCGTGTTCCAGATCGAGAGCCGGGCCCAGATGTCCATGCTGCCGCGCCTCAGGCCGCGCCGCTTCTACGACCTGGTGGTCGAGGTCGCCATCGTGCGGCCCGGACCCATCCAGGGCGGCATGGTCCACCCCTACCTCAAGGCGCGCGAGCGCGTGCGCCAAGGCCGGCCCATCGTCTACGAAAAGCCCGCCCTCGAGCCGGCGCTGGCGCGCACCCTGGGCGTGCCCATCTTCCAGGAGCAGGTGATGCAGATCTCCATGCTCGCGGCCGGCTTCACGGCCTCGGAGGCCGACGCCCTGCGCCGCGCCATGGCGGCCTGGAAGCGCAAGGGCGGGGTGGACAAGTTCCGCGGCCCCCTGATCGACGGCATGCTCAAGAACGGCTACCGCCGCGAGTTCGCCGAGGCCATCTTCCAGCAGATCCTGGGCTTCGGCGAATACGGCTTTCCCGAAAGCCATGCCTACAGCTTCGCCCTGCTGGCCTATGCCAGCAGCTGGCTCAAGTGCCACGAGCCCGAGTGCTTCCTCGCGGCCCTGCTCGACTCGCAGCCCATGGGTTTCTACCCGCCCGCGCAGCTGATCCAGGACGCGCGGCGCCATGGCGTCACGGTGCTGCCGGCCGACGTTTCGCACAGCGACTGGGACTGCACGCTGGCGGAAGGGGCGGCCGTCAGTGAGGTGCGCAGTGCGGCGCGGCCCGCCGTGCGCCTGGGCCTGCGCCTGGTCGGCGGCCTGGCCGAGGCCGACGCAAGGCGGATCGCGCAGGCGCGGGCCCAGGCCGCGTTCGCGGACACCGAAGACCTGGCGCTGCGCGCCGGCCTCGGCAGCCAGGCGCTCAAGGCCCTGGCCGCGGCCGATGCGCTGCACTCGCTATCGGGTCACCGGCGCCAGCAGGTCTGGGACGCCGCCGCGCTGCGGCGCGCGCCGGCCCTGCTGCGCGAGGCGCCGGTGCAGGAGGCGCCGCTGGCCCTGCAGGCCGCGCCCGAGGGCGAGGAGATCCTGTTCGACTACGCCGCCATGCAGCTGACGCTGCGCCGCCACCCGCTGGCCCTGCTGCGCCCGCGCCTGTCGCGCATGGGGCTGCTCAGCGCCGGGCAGCTGCAGGACCTGCCCCATGGCCGGCGTGCCTCGGCCTGCGGCCTGGTCACCGTGCGCCAGCGGCCGCAGACCGCCAAGGGCACGGTCTTCGTCACGCTGGAGGACGAGACCGGCCCGCTCAACGTGATCGTCTGGCCCCGGGTGCAGGAGCGCCAGCGCGAGGTGCTCTTGCATGCGCGCCTGCTGGCCGTGCGCGGGCTGTGGCAGAGCGACGCCAGCGGCGTGCGCCACCTGCTGGCCGAGCGCCTGAGCGACCTCACACCGCTGCTGGGGCGGCTGGCCCAGATCGGCTTGCACAGCCGGGATTTTCATTGAGCACGGCGGGAAGGGCAGGCAAAAGGGCGCAAAAAAGCCCGCGCTGAGCGGGCTGCGGCTGATGGTGAGCTGTGGTGCCTACTTGGTGGAGCTCCTGCGCTTGACTCCAATGACGAAAGCAGAGACAAGACCGACAACCGTAGTGCCTCCGACAATGCCGGCGACAGCATCGTGACCGGCCATGGCCAAGCTATAGCAGGCGTAAAGCGCACCGGTGCCGATGACAAGTCCTGCAATCATGCCCAGGATGCGCTCGACGAACACCATGGTGTTTACGCGCTTCACCTCGGACCGACGGAAATTGCCTTCCTTGGAGGTTTCTTCGAATACCCAGTCAACGCGCTCAGGATGCACCTCCTTCAGACGCTCGATCTGGGCTATCGGCAGGATCGGTGAGTCCGTTTCCTGCTCGGATAGCGTGATGTGCTGTTCCTTATTGCGAAGCTGCGCTGTGGTCGATCTTGCCATGGCTGTGCCGAGTCAATTCCTTGTCGGCCTTCTTCTTCAGATCGCGCCCGACGGTGACAAAACCGCCTGCTATGTTTTTTGCGTCCATGCGCCGGTCTCCGACTTGCGGATAGCGGTACTGAGGTGCTGAGCCGAGAGCATTGATCACCTGCCCGACACCAGCAAGGATGTTCAGTAGATGGTTCATCGCTTACTCCAGTAGGACGCCGCTAAATGGCCCCCGTCCCAAGCAATCATACACGCCATCTGTTAAGACCTCTGAACCCCCCACAAGGTGTTCCACCAGGGTTTCCTCATGGAGAGAGCAGACTGCGCGCACGCCTTTGCTGAGGCGATGCCGGTGTGCCAACGGTCACGAGCAGTTGCGTTATCACTTTGCTGCGGCGCGGTGTCCACCGCCTTCAGCCCCCCGGGCAGTTGCAGGGCCTGCCCCATGGCCGGCGCGCGTCGGCCTGCGGCCTGGTCACCGTGCGCCAGCGGCCGCAGACCGCCAAGGGCACGATCTTCGTCACGCTGGAGGACGAGACCGGCCCGCTCAACGTGATCGTCTGGCCCTGGGGTGGTTTGCTGCTGTATTCATTTTTGTTTATATTGAATGCAGCCAACTGCGAAAGGACTGTGCCATGACCCGAGCGACGACCACGACCATGACGGTCCGCCTCAGCGGAACCCTCAGCGAGTTCGTCGCCGCGAACGTGGGTGAGCATGGCGCCTACGAGAACGTCAGCGAGTACATCCGGGACCTGATCCGCCGCGACAAGGAACGCGCGGAGAAGGAAGCCTTTGACAGGCTCAAGGCCGAGTTGGCCCATGCGTATGCGGCCCCAGAATCATCGTACAAGCCGTTGACGGCAGCCGACGTGATCGCGCGCAACCGGACCTGAGGGCATGGCCAAGGCCCGTGTCCGCGTTCAAGAAGCGGCTTCCTATCGGCTCGACGACATCTATCGCTACACGCGGGATCGCTGGGGTGAGCAACAGGCCGACCGCTACATCACCGGCTTGTTCGAGGCGTTCGAGGGTATCGAGACCCGCGAGACGCCATCGAGGCCCATCCCGGCCGAGTTCGGCATCGAGGGTTACTTTTTTCGGTATGAGCGGCACCTCGTCTATTGGCGCAGGCTCTCGAACGGCGACATCGGCATCGTGACGCTCCTGCACGAGCGGATGCACCAGATCGATCGTTTTCGAGAGGACTTCGGCTTGTGAAGGTGTTCCGACCGTCACGTCGGCATCTGGTGGCCAATGTCCATGATGTGTCTGATCCTGCCGTTTGCTGTCAGGAAGTCCGGCTGGTCGTCTATGCGCGGGAACGGCCACTTCCGGTCATCCGTGCCTAAAAAAACCAGCCGCCAACGGTCGGTTTCAAGGTACAGCAGACCTAGCTCGGGGTCAGTGTTCGGAGGTGCATTCTTTGAAGCGGTCACTCAGGCCGGCTAACGTCGCAGGCAATTCCGGATGAACGTGTGAACCTTTCCGGACGATGAATCTGGGATGTCGATTTTATAGCCGACAAATACGGGAGCGTCGCGTGCGCGTTGCATGGCGTGCCCCACGGATGAACTAGAAGCGATCGCTAATGACTGCTCAGACGTTAGAGAGAACACAGTATAAATTTCGTTTCCGGTAGCGCTAATCCGTGCAGGCTCAGGCAAGGGAAGAGTCTTACCATCGGCAAGCAGCGAGTGAAACCATCCGCCACTGGCGATGCTACTGGCCATTTCCGCGCCGGCCTGATAGTGCGACTGAAAAAGAATTCGATTGGCATAGCAGAGAAAAATGGCTTTTCCCTGACCATAAACGGTGTCTTGCACGCCACGCAGATATTGAGCTCCCTCCATGACTTCGATTGACCATACCGGTTTTTTTCGGCCGTTATTAACCACGTTAAGTCCCGTCAACTCCACTTTGCTGAGAATCCGAATCTTGTCCTTTCCTTCTTGAACCATGAGATCAAACAGGCCAGGATCAACTTCCATGTCACGAATGAAGGTACCGATTGCGGCCGACATGATCTGCGCGGCATCCAAATCGTTTTGATTTGATCCGGAACGGCGCGAAAATCGGTGGACACCATATTCAGAATCACTGCTGGCGTATCGATAGACACCTCCGAGAAACGCAAGAGCGCAGGCGCTATAACACACACCGGGCACGCTTTTCCATCTTGGCATGCTAGGAATTGAAATCGACGGCACCTGCATGAGACCACCGATGTGCGTATTTGCACCCGCTTCGCGAATTATCCGACCTATATCCATCCCCGCCAACAGATTACCGCCCGGCGAGTTGATATAGACATCCGCGCCGTCCGCACCCGTCTTGCTCAATGCCGCAGCAACTCGTGCAGGATCGTCTGCATCAATTTCACCATCGAGCACTACGTACCAGGAACTATTATTCATTAGCACTCTGAGCCAATCCGGTCGTTCCACGCGAATTGTCAAAGCGCCAGGGTATGCCGCGGTTGAAAAGACAAACGCAGCAGTGACGATAATCTGAACAAGTCGTCTCATATGTCACACATTTAAAAGCGGGACTCTCGCACTTTGGGATACAGCGCCTTAACCGGAGAGAGTCTAGCGACGTTGCCGTAACGTATCAAATCCAAACGCGCCAAGGTGAATTTGGCGGCGATGTCGGTTCGGGGCCGCGCTGACGCTGTCGTAGGCTTTTGAGGGACACGCGCGCGTACTTCTGTGCTGCATCGAGGTTCGGCATCCGGCCCGGAGCGGGCCACCACAGGCTTCTGTCAGGAAGCAGACCGTTGCTCCGGGTAACTCCGAATCCAAGCCTCGAGGCCGGTCCAAGCTGCTGCGGAATCACCCCGAGTTCGCCGCATCGGGCGCGGCCGGTTGAAATGCGAAATCCGACGGGCACCTCACGTCGTGAGAGGCGGCGAAAATCCCCCAGGGTCGCGCTGCTGGGGGCGTTCACACACCTGCCGCCAAGCCTGCTACACTGCTATTACGGCGCCCGCCAGAGCTTCGAGCGGCTCAAACAAGGCCTCTGTTCCCCTTGCAATCCCAGTGACCAATCGTGCGGCTTCGCATGCGCAGGGTCGGAATCGCTCGAGACCCCGCGCAATACTCGGAGTACACGTCATGGCACACCTATCCGCCATTGCCTTTGCTGTTCGTCAAGCGGTATCGGCTCAGGGCATCTCACTCTCCACTGGCCACGCCCAGCAGCTTGTCGCTGCGGCGCTCGGTCACAACAATCTCGCATCCTACCAGGCGTCCGGAGACGACGCCGGGCTACCGAAAGCGGCCGACATCGTCTTAGACCCGGAGCGGTTGCGGGCACGAGCATCTGAGCTCGGACACGACGGCGGCGCGTTTGCGCAGGCGCTGACTACTGCTCTGCAGGCGCGCTTTCCGGATGCTGAACTCTACGATGATCACGAAGCCTGGCTGATGGATGTCCAGGACCACTTCGAGCGGGTGATCGTCGATGAAGATTTGGTCAACTCCCAAGTGGCGATGACTAATGGTACCTTCCCGCGCACAGATGTCGAACTGCCGTGGTGGGACGCACTAGACGAGTACGACGGCGACGACCTGAGCTTGGACTTCGAGGGCCTCGTAACGGTCGACCAGGATGAAGACCGTGTTTACTGGGGGCACGAAATCGAGGTGCGCGCCACCCTGACGGTCGAGCGCTTTGGCCGACGCCTGTTCAGTTGTCGCCGCGTCGATGTGGAGCACGCAAAGCTGCGGTGGCTGGGCAAGCCGAACGAGTCGCTCGACTAGACAGAACCGAACGATGGGAAAACCGAGCACGACACCAAGCTGTGCTCGGCAGGCACGGCTCTAGGCGAGAGTAAAGGCCTGAGGGAGGGGCGCAATCTAGGGAAACGCTGATCAATTAGGCCCGAATCCTGCATGCATAGAACGCCATGAAGCACCGCCCGCAACCGTCCCAGCAGCTGAGCTTTGCCAGCTACGAATTTGCGCAGAA
>NZ_SCMM01000028.1:0-64138 GCF_005503345.1 Ramlibacter sp. 2FC | reverse complement strand
GCTCCCTTGCGGCTGCCGGTGTTCCGCATGCTGTGGATCACCTGGCTGATGGCCAACATCTGCATGTGGATGAACGACGTCGCGGCGGCCTGGCTCATGACCTCGCTGGCCGCTTCGCCGATCTGGGTCGCGCTGGTGCAGACCGCGGCCACGCTGCCGGTGTTCCTGCTGGGCCTGCCCAGCGGCGCGCTGGCCGACATCCTGGACCGCAAGCGCTACTTCCTGGTCACCCAGTTCTGGGTGGCGGCCGTGGCCCTGGCGCTGAGCGCGGCGGTGCTGCTGGACCTGATGACGCCGCCGCTGCTGCTGGCCCTGATCTTCGCCAACGGCATCGGCCTGGCCATGCGCTGGCCAGTGTTCGCCGCCATCGTGCCCGAGCTGGTGCCGCGCGCCCAGCTGCCGGCGGCGCTGGCGCTCAACGGCGTGTCCATGAACGCCTCGCGCATCGTGGGCCCCCTGCTGGCCGGCGCCCTGATCGCGAGCGTCGGCAGCGCCTGGGTGTTCCTGCTCAACGCCGTGCTGTCGGTGCTGGCCGGCGTGGTCATCACGCGCTGGCAGCGCACGCACAAGCCGCACCCGCTGGGGCGCGAGAAGCTGTTCAGCGCCATGCGCGTGGGCCTGCAGTTCGTCGGCCAGTCCAACCACCTCAAGGGCGTGCTGCTGCGCATCTCGCTGTTCTTCCTGCACTCCACGGCGCTGATGGCCCTGCTGCCCCTGGTCGCGCGCGACCTGCGCGGCGGTGGCGCCGGCACCTTCACCCTGCTGCTGGCCGCCATGGGCGCGGGCGCGATCACGGCCGCCCTGTTCCTGCAGAAGCTGCGCCAACGCTGGTCACGCGACGCCCTGGTGGTCCGCGGCGCGGCACTGCAGTCGGTCGTCATGGCAGTGGTCGCCTTCGCCCCCGACGCCTGGCTGGCCGCGCCCGCCATGTTCGCCGGCGGCATGGCCTGGATCACCACGGCCAACACGCTCAGCGTCTCGGCCCAGTTCGGCCTGCCCGACTGGGTGCGGGCGCGCGGCATGTCCATGTTCCAGATGGCCGTCATGGGCGCCAGCGCCGGCGGCGCGGCCCTGTGGGGCCAGGTGGCCACGCTGTCCAGCGTGCCCATGAGCCTGGCCGTGGCGGCCGTGACGGGCACGCTCAGCATCTGGCTGGTCAACGCGCTGATGCCAGACCGCGGCAGCGAAGAGGACATGACGCCCTCGCGCCAGTTCAAGATGCCCCAGACCGATGCCCCGCCAGAGAGCGGCCACATCCTGGTGAGCATCGAGTACCGCATCGACCCGGCGCGCGCGGCCGACTTCCTCGCCCTGATGCAGGAAAGCCGGCGCAGCCGGCTGCGCCACGGTTCCCTGTCCTGGGAGCTGCTGCGCGACCTGTCCGACCCGGGCCGCTACATCGAGCAGATCGTCGACGAATCCTGGACCGACCACCTGCGCCGCTTCGACCGCGTGACGGCGGCCGATGTGGCCCTGCGCGACCGGCGCCTGGCCTTCCACATCGGCGAGTCGCCGCCGGTGGTGACGCGCTGCGTGATGGAGTCCACGGTCAAGAGCGAGAAGACCGCCGCGCATCACGCCTGAGCGCGGCGCCGCTCAGGCCAGGGCGGCCTCGGGCGCCGAGCTGCGGATCAGGTGGTCGAAGGCCGCCAGCGCGGCCTTCGAGCCCTCGCCCATGGCGATCACGATCTGCTTGTAGGGCACCGTGGTCACGTCGCCGGCCGCGAACACGCCGGGCAGCGAGGTCTGGCCGCGCGCGTCGACCTCGATCTCGCCGCGCGGGCTCAGCGCCAGCCGGCCCTTGAGCCAGTCGGTGTTGGGCAGCAGGCCGATCTGCACGAAGATGCCTTCCAGCTCCAGCGCATGGCTGCTGCCGTCGCGCCGGTCGGTGTAGCGCAGGCCACCCACCTTGCTGCCGTCGCCGGTGACCTCGGTGGTCTGGGCCTGGGTGATCACGCGCACGTTGGGCAGGCTGGCCAGCTTGCGCTGCAGCACCGCGTCGGCGCGCAGCTGGCTGTCGAATTCCAGCAGCGTGACCTGGGCCACGATGCCCGCCAGGTCGATCGCGGCCTCGACCCCCGAGTTGCCGCCGCCCACCACGGCGACCCGCTTAGCCCTAAACAGCGGGCCGTCGCAGTGCGGGCAGTAGGCCACGCCCTTGTTGCGGTACTGCTGCTCGCCGGGCACGCCCATCTCGCGCCAGCGCGCGCCGGTGGCGATCACCAGGCTGCGCGCCTTGAGCGTGGCGCCGCTGTCCAGCTGCAGCGCGAGCAGCCCGCCCTCGGCCGGCTGCAGGGCCTGGGCGCGCTGCAGGTTCATCACGTCGACCTCGTAGGCCTTGACATGCTGCTCCAGCGCCGCGGCGAGCTTGGGGCCCTCGGTCTCCTGGACCGAGATGAAGTTCTCTATGCCCAGGGTGTCGAGCACCTGGCCGCCGAAGCGCTCGGCCACCACGCCGGTGCGTATGCCCTTGCGCGCGGCGTAGATCGCGGCCGCCGCGCCGGCCGGTCCGCCGCCGACCACCAGCAGGTCGAACGGGGCCTTGGCGGCGATCTTCGCGGCCTCGCGCGCGCCGGCGCCGCTGTCGAGCCTGGCCACGATCTCCTCCAGCCCCATGCGGCCCTGGCCGAAGGCCTGGCCGTTGAGTAAGACGCTGGGCACGGCCATGACCTGGCGCGCCTGCACCTCGTGCTGGAACAGCGCGCCGTCTATCATGGTGTGGCGCACGCGCGGGTTGAGCACGGCCATCAGGTTCAGGGCCTGCACGACCTCGGGGCAGTTCTGGCAGGACAGGGAGATGAAGGTCTCGAAGACGAAGTCGCCGTCCAGGGCCCGGATCTGCTCGATCAGCTCGGCCTCGACCTTGGGCGGGTGGCCACCGGCCTGCAGCAGGGCCAGCACCAGGGAGCTGAACTCGTGGCCCATCGGGATGCCGGCGAAGCGTATGCCCATCTCGCTGCCCACGCGCTGGATCGCGAACGAGGGCTTGCGCTCGGCGTCGTCGCGCCGCTCGACCAGGCGGATCAGCGGCGACAGGCCGGCCAGCTCGCTCAGCAGGGCCAGCATCTCGCGCGAGGCCTCGCCCTGGTCCAGCGAGGCAGTGATCTCGATCGGCAGCAGCATCTTCTCCAGATAGGCCTTGAGCTGGGTCTTGAGGGCGGCGTCCAACATGGCGGTTCTCCTGAAATGGGACTGATGGGGCAGGCGGCCGGCGCGCTTTGGCAAGCGCGCACAGCACCACGGCCGGATCCGCCGCAAGGCGGGCGATCAGGCGGATCGGGTCGTGGAACTGGAGGGGAAAGGCCTGCGGCGCCAGGGCCGCAGGTCGCGGCGAACGGCGGTCTCACGCGATGACCGCCGCTCGCCAGGGAAGGCGGCTTTAGATCTTGCCGACCAGGTCGAGCGAGGGCGCCAGGGTCTTCTCACCCGGCGTCCACTTGGCGGGGCAGACTTCGCCAGGGTGGGCGGCCACGTACTGGGCGGCCTGCACCTTGCGCAGCAGTTCCTTGGCGTCGCGGCCGATGCCGTTGTCGTGCACTTCGCACAGCTTGATCTGGCCTTCGGGGTTGATCACGAAGGTGCCGCGCAGCGCCAGGCCCTCTTCCTCGATCATCACCTCGAAGTTGCGCGTGATGGCGCCGGTGGGGTCGCCGATCAGCGGGTAGTTGACCTTGGCGATGGTCTCGGAGGTGTCGTGCCAGGCCTTGTGGGTGAAGTGGGTGTCGGTGGACACGCCGTAGATCTCCACGCCCAGGGCCTTGAAGGTGTCGTAATGGTCGGCCAGGTCGCCCAGCTCGGTGGGGCACACGAAGGTGAAGTCGGCCGGATAGAAGAACACCACGGACCACTTGCCCTTCAGGCTGTCTTGGGTGACGGGCACGAATTTGCCGTTGTGGTAGGCCGTGGCGCTGAAGGGTTTGACTTGGGTGTTGATCAGGGACATGAATGCTCCGTTGGGTTGAAAAATTTTCGGACAGGCAAATCATAGCCCACAGCTATCAAAAAACAGATTCAATCTTCCTAACCTATTGATAGGTTTTCTGTATTGCGCCGCAGCAAAGGGGTGGCGAGCGCCGGCTCAGCCCGCGCGGCGCAGCAGCTCGCGCGCGCTGGGGCTGGCGGGCTTGGCGTCGACCCGCTCGGCGGCCAGGCCCCGGGCCAGGGCCTGCTGGCCGTCGCGCAGCGCGGCCTCGATCAGGGTCAGGTCGATCAGGTCGCGCTGGGCGTGGCTGCCACCGAAGCGCTGCGCGATGCCGCGCAGCGGACGCAGCAGTTCGGCCGTGCGCCGCCACTCGCCTGCGCCGAAGGCCTGGATCGCCTGCACCAGCGGCGCGCCGACCTCGCGCGTGAAGCCGGCGTTGTCGCCCTGGCCCGCCATGGCGCGCGCCTGCGCCGCCAGCAGGGTCTGCTGGGCCTCGACACGGCCGTCGCCGACGAAGGCCATCATGGCGTGCGCATCGTTGAAGGCATAGTAGGCCGTGTCGGCGAAAGACAGCCAGCGCTCGGCCACCTCGTGCCAGCGTCCGCCCAGCGCTACGCCGCGCAGCTGCAGGCGCCACAGCAGCGCCGAGGCGTCGACCAGGTCCAGCGCCAGCGTGGAACGGCCGCCGAACACCGGCCCATCGAACAGGGCCAGCACCTGGTCGATTTCGCCCAGGTCCAGGTGGTAGAGCGCCCGATGCCACCAGTTGTGCACGGCGAAGAAGTTGTCCTCGGCCCAGTCGCTCTGGCGCTCGCGCATCCAGGCAATGCCTTCCTGGGTGCGACCCTGCATCTCCATGACATGGGCCACCGCGTGGTGGGCCCAGGCGTCGCGCGGCTCGAGCTCGAGCGCCGCGCGCCCCTGGGCTTCGGCGCGACCGTAGGCGCCGGTTTCCTCGAGGCCGAAGGCCTGCATGCCCAGCAGGGCGTGGTAGCCCGGCATGGCCGGCGACCAGGCCGGCAGGGCCCGCGCCAGGCGGTCGCGCAGCATGCGCGCGTCGCCCAGGTAGAAGTCCAGCACATGGCCGGCCTGCAGGGCCAGCGCGTCGCGCGGATGCTCGAGCGAGAGGTCCTCCAGCAAGCGGGCGGCATCGCGCCAGCGCCCGTCCAGCCAGGCGGCGATGGCCTGGCCATGGGTCCGCTCGCGCGGCGTGCAAGCCAGGCCCATGAGCCGGGCCAGGTCCTGCCGGGCCACCGGCAGGGCGGCGGGCTCGGTGCCCAGCAAATTCAGCCAGGCATGCAGCACATGGCCCATCGCGAAGTCCGGGCGCTCGGCAATGGCGGCGTCGATGGTGGCGACCGGATCGCCCATGTAGCACTGCAGCTGGTGCAGCGCCTGCTCGTAGCGGTGCGCGCTGTCGGCGCCGGCGCCGCTCAGCGCCAAGCCCAGGCTATCGGTCGTTCCCATGGCTGCGGCTCCCGTTCTCGGTACCAGCCTTCGATCATCCGCGCCGGCGCGGAAAAAGCCAAGCACCGCCCGGCGCCGGCCTCGGCTGTCACGAAGCGGCGCCGACTTGCTGGGACAATCGCCGCGTGCCGGACATTTCTTACGACCTTTACATATGATTGCCTCCCGTTTCAACCGCCGGCAGTGGCTCGCCCTGGGACTGGCCCTGGCCGCCCTCCCCGCCCCGGCACTGGCCGAGCAGGCCTACCAGCGCCGGCTGGGCCATCTGGTGGTGATAGGCGGCGCCGAGGACAGGCTCAAGGACCGCCTCATCCTGCGCCGCTTCGTCGAGCTGTGTGGTGGGCCGCAGGCCCAGATCCTGGTACTCACCGCCGCCAGCGCCGACCCGGCCGCGAGCTGGCGTGGCTACGAGCCGGTGTTCCGCGAGCTCGGCGCCGAGCGCTGCGCGCCGCTGGACATCGCGGACCGGGACGCGGCCAACGATCCCGAGCTGATCAACCGCCTGCTGCACGCCGACGGCATCTTCATGAGCGGCGGCGACCAGCGCCGCCTCATGGGCCTGCTCTGGGAGACCGGGGCGGCGCGCGCCATGCACCTGGCCTTTCACCTGCGCGGCTGCTGCATAGGCGGCACCAGCGCTGGCGCCGCCGCCCTGTCTCGCCTGATGCTGGCCGAGGGCGACACGCCGCGCCTGCCCGAGAAGGACGCGGCCATCCTGGACCTGGGCCTGGGCTTCGTGTCCCGGGCCATCATCGACCAGCATTTCTCCGAGCGCCGTCGCCTGGGGCGCCTGCTCTCGGTGCTGGCCCAGCGCCCCGACATGCTGGGTGTGGGCATAGACGAGGACACGGCCCTGGTGATCGAGCGCGGCCAGGGCGTCGAGGTGATAGGCCAGGGTGCCGTCACCCTGATCGACGGGCGGCGCATGCGCTCGAACTTCGATGAGGTGGACGCGAACGAGCGGCTCGAAATGCTGGGCGTGAACCTGCATGTGCTGCCCGCCGGTCACCGCTACAGCGTGCAGGGCGAGCGCGGCGCGCGCAGCCTGCCCGCCTCGCTGCTGGAGGCGCTGGGCGCCCTGGTCACGCCGGGGCCGATCCGCGGCTAAACGGCGTTTCTTTACCCGTCATTCCTGCTCTCCTGGCCCGAGTGGAAGCAGTCGGCAAGGGATTCGTTTTCCTGGGGCGATCAGGATTCAGCTGGGCCGACTCGGCCCTACACCGCCGCATTGTGATCGGTCGCCAGCGTGTGGCCGGGCTTCAGATCGATGCCTTTCGCGAGCCACCGTTCCATGTGTTTGTATTCCCGGGCCAGTTGAGCAAAAGCGTCGGCGGGCAGCGGCGGGCTGACGATGTAGCCCTGAATCACATCACATTCATGCTGGCGCAGAGACTCGAACTGCTCGCTGGTTTCCACCCCTTCGGCGATCACCTTGAGCTTCAGGCTATGCGCGAGCGCGATGACGGCCTTGCTGATGGCGATATCGTCTTCGTCGTTCGGCAGGCCTTGCACAAAGGACTTGTCGAGCTTCAAAGAGTCGATAGGAAAACGCTTCAGATAGCTCAGGGACGAATAGCCGGTGCCGAAATCGTCGACATCGATGCTCATGATGCCTTTCGCGCGGATCTGCCTGAGCATGTCGGCGGCGAATTCGGGGTCGTGCATCAGCATGCTCTCGGTCACCTCCAACTCCAGCCAATGCGGCGCCAGCCCGGTTTCTTCCAGCAGGCTGCCGATGGTGGTCGCCAGATTGCCGCGTTGCAGCTGTCGCCCGGACAGGTTGACCGCCACGCACAAGGGGGGGATGGCCGGGTTAGCCTGCCACGACCGGATCTGCATGCATACCGTTCTCAAGACCCATTCGCCTACCGGCTCGATCAGGCCGGTTTCTTCCAGGATAGGCACGAATTCAGACGGCGAAACCAGCCCCCATTCCGGATGCCTCCAGCGCAGCAAGGCCTCGGCGCCGAGGATCTTGCCGCTTCTCAAATCCACCTTGGGCTGGTAATAGACCACGAACTCGTTGCGCTCCAGCGCGCGGCGCAGGCCGCTTTCCATCTTCAGGCGCTCCCCGGCCTTGGCGTTCATTTCCGGCGTGAAGAAGCGGTAACCGTTCCCGCCGCCCCCCTTGGCCCGGTACATGGCGGTGTCGGCGTTCTTGACCAGGCCGTCGAAATCGGCGCTGTCCGATGGGTAAACGGTAATGCCAATGCTTGAGGTGACGAAGGTTTCCTGGCCACTCAGCGTGAAGGGAGGGGTAAGGGTTTCAAGGATCTTGTTGGCGATCACCGCAGCGTCTTCCGCTTTGCCGATCTGCTCCAGGATGATGGTGAACTCGTCCCCGCCCAGGCGGGCGACCGTATCCTCCGCACGCACACATTGGCACAGCCTGGACGAAACTTCACGCAGCAGCAGGTCGCCCGCATCATGACCCAGGGTATCGTTGATGGTCTTGAAGCGATCCAGGTCGAGAAACATCACGGCAATTATTTCCTTGCTGCGGTCCGACCGAGCCATGGCGTGATGCAGGCGGTCGCGGAACAAGAGCCGGTTGGGGAGTTGGGTGAGGGCATCGAAGTGCGCCATCGTGTCCAGTTGCGCTTCCGCCTGCCTGCGCTCTATCGCAATGCTGGTCAGGTTGGTGGCGACGCGGACCAGTTCCAGATCATGCGGCTGCTGCTCGGAAGGCGAGCGATAGTGCGCCACAATGACGCCCAGCAGACTGCCCGTGGAGGAGCAGATGGGCACCGAGAAACAGGCCAGCAGCCCCCAGTCTGCCACCAGGTGACGGTAACCCGCCCATTTCTCGTCGTCCAGGATGTTGGGGAACCCGGCAGCGAGGTCCCCCTCCTGCCGCCTTGCTTCGTCGAATACCGCAGCCAGGGCCGCATAACCGCGGTTGGCGATGCGGCTGGTCACGGCCGCCGGCAGGCTGGGCCCGGTCGCGCAATGCAGGGTTACGCCTTCTGCGTCTTCCCGGAAAATGATCGAGCAGAACATTTCATTCGACAACATCTCTATGTGCCGGGCCAGCACACTCAAGGCTTCGACCAAGGGTGCACCGCTGACCACCATTTCCAGCACCTGCTTCTCTGCCGAGAGCAGGACTTCCGCGCGTTTGCGCTCGCTGATATCCCGAAAGCTCGAGACCTGGCCCACCGCGACCCCGTCCACGCGCTGAGGCTGGGAATACCACTCGAAGACGCGCCCATCCAGCAGCTCGAGAATTTCTCCATGTTCGAGCTCGATGGCGTCGGCCAATTTGCGCTGATTGGCCAGGAAACCGCCGGAGTCACGCAGTTTGGAAGCCAGGATCGAAATCGCTTCGAAGTCGCCGCCGCCCAAGTTGATCGGCTTGGCAATACGCCACATCTTCAGAAAGCGCTGGTTGGACACGACGGGCCTGCCGAAGGAGTCGGTCACAAGAATACCGTCCGCTGTCGATTCCAGCGTGGCAGAAAACAAGGACAGCGATCTGGCCAGACGCTCCTCGGTGGCCTTGCGTACCTCGATCTCGTTCAGCGTCAAATGAAACGCACGCGTCGGCAGCATCCGCAGCACAACAAAGCATAGCCAGCCGAGCAACAGCCCTGGCACGAACAGCGCCAAGGAATGGTAAAGCAGCGGGCGCAGCGAGCGGCGCAATTCAAGCCGCCAAACCTCCTGGTCTGATAGCTGCAGTATGGCCGTGCGGGTCATCAGCGGCCGTTCGAGCCGGGTATGATTTTCGACAAGCACCTGGTTTCTGTGATCCAGGATCTGGATCTTGGTGTTGCCGCTAAGCGGCGCCAATGCTTCGAAAATGCCTTGCGGGTTGAAGCGGGCGGAGTCCTTGGCGACGGCGCGCTTGGAAAAGGCGGTCGCAGCCAGGCGGGAGCTGGTCAGCGACACTGCGTCCAGCTGGGTGGACAGGGTCTGGTAGCCGATGGCGAGAAAGATCAACGGCACCAGCAGGGCGACGATCGTCCCGCCAAGCCATGCCAGCAGCGCGATCGCCCCTGGCAAGTCCGAGGGCGATTCCTGCGGGGCGAGGGGTTCGGCCATCGTCGCGTAGAAGCGGTCAGAGGGCGGTCAGGCCATAGGCCCATAGACGACAAGATTTGCTTGAAATCTGCGAACGAGCCACATTGTTCTCCCTGCTGCCGCGGAATGCGATTCTGGACGATGCCCCCAGTTATACATCGCCGGCCCTGCAAACCCCATATTCGCCAACGCCCGTCTCAGGCACGGGCATGAGATATCGTCGTTAGACGACCAAGGCTTCAGCGCCGGCGGCGCCACCAGAGCCAGACCCCGGTCGCGCCGAAGCCGGCCAGGGCCAGGCCCAGCATGCCGGTGAGCACGAGGTGGGCCACGCCGCCGAGCTCGCCGATGTGCAGCGGGTACATGAACACATAGGCGCGCGCCCCGGGGTCCAGCCCCTGCCAGCGCTGCACCGCGAGCACCTGGGCCGTGGCGGGATGCAGCCAGACCGAGCTCAGGCCGTTCGGGTGCGGGTCGTCGGGCAGCCTCAGGCGCACGCGCACCGGCTGGCCGTGCCCAGCCACCTGAACGAAGCCCACGAGGCCCCCGGGCAGGGCCTGGCGCGCCCGCACCAGCAGCTGGTCGAGCGGCGCCGCGGTGCCGCCGGGCTCGACCCGCGGGCGCGGCGCAGCTGTGGCCTGCGCACCGCTGAGCGCGGTCACGGCGGCCGACAGCGGGCGCCAGGCCATGTAGGCGCCGCTGAGCACGCTGACGGCGATCGCCAAGCCCAGCAGCGCGCCGCCGACGCGGTGCAGGTCGAACAGGGCGCGCGTGGTCCCGCCAACCAGCCGCAGGCTGAAGGCATGGCGCCAGCGCGCCGGCCACCAGAGCACCAGGCCCGAGACCAGCAGCAGCAGGTAGGCCAGGGCCGTGGCGGCGAGCAGGGCCTTGCCGGCCTCGCCGAGCAGCAGGTTGCTGTGCAGCTCGAACAGCCAGTTCGCCAGGCCCTCGTGCTCGCCGCGCCGCCCGAGCTCGGCCGCCGTATCGGGATGGAAATACACCGTGCCCGTCCAGGCCCCCTGGACCGAGGCCCAGAGGCTGTCGCCGGGCTCGCGCGGCGGGCGCAGGCGGAACGCGACGCCGGCGCCGAACTCGGCCTCGAGCTGGCGGCGCACCTGCTCCAGGGGCAGGGCGGCGGCCGCCTGCGGCGCCGGCGCGACCCGGAACAGCTCGGGATGCAGCCAGGCGTCCAGCGGTCGCGCCACGGTCATCAGCGCGCCCGTGACGGCGGCGAGCAGCAGCACCCCGCCCAGGCTCAGACCGAACCAGCGGTGGGCCTTGAGCCACCAGGTGCGCAAGCTTGCCGGCCGCATGGTGCTCAGAAATCGAACTTCGCGGCCAGGCGCAGGGTGCGCGGCAGGCCGGCGGCCAGGTAGTTGTCGCCCGTGCTGCTCCAGTAGTTGCGGTCGGTCGCGTTGTCGATGTTGGCCTGCCAGGTCACCGCGCTGCCGTTCCACTTCGTGAGGTAGCGCGTGCCCAGCGAGAGCGTGGTGTAGGCGTCGACATAGGCCAGGTTGCGGCTGTTCACCGGGCGCTTGCCGACATGGAAGATGCCGGCGTTGAGCGACCAGCCCGGCACCTGGGGCACGCGGTACTCGCCGAACAGGCTCAGCGTGCGCCTGGCCGTGTTCTGCGGCGTCTTGCCGAGCTCGGCCGCGTTGCCGGGGCCGACCTGGGAGATCTCGGCGTCCAGCAGCAGGGCCGAGGCCAGCAGCGACCATTGGCGGCCCAGCGCGCCGCTGGCCGACAGCTCGAGACCGCGGTAGTCGCTGCGGCCGCCGATCACGAAGCGGTTGGCCGCGTCGATGGTGGTCTGGGGCCGCTGGATGTCGAAATAGGCCGCCTGCACGAGCAGGCCGGGCCGCAGGCGCGCCTTGACACCCAGCTCCTTCTGCTTGTTCACCGCGGGCGGCAGCAGCTCGCCGGCATTGGCGCGCTGCGCCGCCGCGACGCCCGTCTCCTCGAGCGCCTCCAGATAGCTCGCGTACCAAGAGAGCTCGGAACTGGGCTTGTAGATCACGGACAGGTTGGGCGAGCGGTTGCTGGCCTCGTAGGGCGTGGCCGAGCCGGACTGGCTGAGGTAGTCGCTGTAGCGCAGGCCCGCGAGCAGCTGCCAGCGCTCGCCCAGGGACATGCGGTCGAACAGGTAGGCGCCCTTGTCGCTGACGCGCGAGGGGGTGATGGCCGTCCAGTTGCTGCGCGCGATGGGCGCGATGATGCGCGGCTCGTGGTAGTTCTGGGAGACGCTTGCAGCCGGCAGGGACTGCTCGCCGCTGGCGCGGCGCAGATTGCTCGTCGCGCCCAGGGTCAGCTCATGGGCCAGCGCGCCCGCGGCCAGGCGGCCGACCAGCTCGGCGCGGTGGTTGGTGTTGGCGAAGCGCTGGTCGCGCACGAAGCTGATGTTGAGCGTCCCCTCGCCCGTGGCCAGGTCGATGTTGCTCAGCGTGGAGAAATTGCGGTCGCGCTCGGTGACGGCCCGCCCGGTCTCCAGGGTCAGGGCCCATTCGTCCGAGAGCGCGATGTCCGAGCGCAGCAGCAGGTTGGTGGCCTCGGCCTTGTAGCGCTGCCATTCGCCGGCATGGTTGATGCGGTTGTCCACCGGCCTGGGCACGGCGGGCTTGTTCGCGTTGAGCAGCAGGGTCGCGGGCTCGCTGACGTTCTTGCGGTAATGCTCGAGGTCGAGCTTGAAGCTGAGCGCGCGGTTGACGCGCCAGTCATGGGCCAGCGAGAGCAGGCTGCGCTCGCCTTCGAAGCGGTGCAGGCCGGTCTCCTGCTTGCCGGCGACCGCGTTGACGCGCAGCCCCATGGCCTCATCGGGGCCGAAGCGGCGCGCGATGTCGGCATGGGCGTCGAAGCCGCCGTGGTTGTTGACCGAGGTCGCGATGCTGGTCACCGGCTGGGCGCCGGCGCGCTTGGTCACGAGGTTGACGATGCCCGAAGGCGGCACCAGGCCGTAGTAGAGCGAGGCCGCGCCCTTGAGCACCTCGACGCGCTCCTTGTTCTCGAGCGGCGTGGCGATCAGGTTGACGATGGGCAGCGAGCCGTTGAGCCGGTAATTGCGCTGGTTGTCCACCAGCAGGCCGCGGATCGCGATGTTGTCGTAGGTCGCGTTGCCGATCTGGGCATGGGCCACGCCGGCCGTGTTGCGCAGCGCGCCGTGCAGCGTGTTCGCGCCCTGGGCGTCGAGCACCTCGCGCGTGACCACGTTGTTGGTCAGGGGCACGTCCAGCGGGTCCTGGTCCCGGTAGGTTCCGACCTGCACGCTGCGCGCGCTGTAGCTGCGCGAGGCCTCGCCGCTGACCTGGACCTCGCCCAGGGTGCCGCTGGTCTGCGCCTGGGTGGAGGCGGCCAGTCCCAGGCCGGCAAGTGCCAGCAGCAGGGGACGCAGGGAAAAGGATTCTGATGGGCGGATGCGGCGCGGTGCGAGGCGGCTCATGTTCGGAAGTCGGGGATCGGGGGATGGAAGCGACAAAGCCCCGCGCGGCCCGGCACCGGCCGGGCCGGGGGCGTGAGCCTCAAAGGTCGGCCTGCAGGCTCAGCAGCAGGGCACGGCCGGGCTGCGGCAGGCGGCCCTGGCTGTAGTCCACGCCGCGGAAGTAGTGGTCGCGGTCGAACAGGTTGTTGACGGCCAGGCCCGCCTTCATGCGCGTGCCGTGCCAGCGAAAGTCGTAGCCGAGCTTGGCGTTCCACAGCCAGTAGGACGGGATGCGACCGACCGAGCCGCTGGCGTTTTCCGCGACCGTGTTGGCGCCGTCGCTGAACATGGCGCTCTGGTACAGGCCGTTGAGGTTCCAGCTCCAGGCGGCCTGGCGCCAGCCCGCGTCCAGGCTCAGCTTGTGGTGCGGTGCGTAGGGCAGATCCTTGCCCTGGAAGCTGCCGGACTGCTGCCGGGTGCTGACGCGGGTATAGCCGCCCTTGAGCTCCAGGCCGCGCACGGCCTCGGGCCGCCAGGCCAGGTCCAGCTCCACGCCCTGGTGCAGGGCCTCGCCGAGGTTGCGGAAGCCCGTGCTGGCGTTGACGAATTCGAGCTTGTTGTCGAACTCGAAGCGGAAGGCCGTGGCGCCCAGGTCCAGGCGCGGCGTCGCCGCCCAGCGCGCCCCGCCCTCGTAATTCTTGGCACGCTCGGCCGCGAGGTCGCCGCCGTAGGTGATCTGCGTGAACTGCACGGGGCGCAGCGAGCGGTGTGCGTTGGCGAACAGGAACAGGCGCTCGCTGGCCTGGTAGCCTAGGTCCAGCCCGGGCAGCCAGTCGCGCGTCTGGTCTCGGGTCTGTGCGCCGGTCAGCTTGTTGCGGTAGGACAGCTTCACCTCCTCGTGGCGCACGCCGGGCGTGAGCTTGAGCTTGCCGTCCAGCAGGCTGAAGGTGTCGCTGACGTAGGCGGCATAGGCGTCGTTCTCGAAGCGCCAGTCGCGCGTGATGCTGTAGGCGCCGGTCGCGAGGTTGCGGCTGTCGACCAGGTAGTCGACCTCCTCGCGCAGGTAGCGCAGGCCGAGCAGGACCTTCTGCTTGAGGGCGCCGTCCAGCTCGACGCTGAGCTTGGGCTCGGTGCCGTAGACCCAGTACTCGCGCGGCGAGGAGCTCCGCGCCGTGGACGCCTGGCTGGCGTTGCTCGCGTTGCCGAAGCTGAAGGTGCGCGAGCTGCGGTGGCCGAAGTTGTTCCAGCTCAGCTGCACGCCGGGGCCCAGCTGCTGCTGGTAGTTCAGGTGGCCGCGCGTGGTGTCGCCGTCGAAGCGGTCCAGCGGCCGCGTCGACTGGTGGCGGTCCTGGGCATAGGCCTGCGGCGTCAGCGCGCCCGGCAGCTCGTTGCGGGTCTCGTAGCGCTGCAGCCCGGCCTTGATGTTGACGGTGTCGCTGGCGTACCACTCGGCGTCCAGCATGAGGTTGCCGGTACGGGTGTCCGAATGGGCCCGCTCGCCGTGGCCCTCGATCAGGTTGGCCTGCAGCTGCAGGCCCAGGCGCTCGTTGACGAAGCCGCCGGCGCGCAGGTAGCTGTCGCTGAGCAGGCGGCCCGTGGCTTCGCTGACCGACAGGGTCTCCTTGAGCGTGACGGCCGGCTTGACCGGGATGCGCCTGGTGATGAAGTTGATCACTCCGCCCACGTTGTTCGGCCCGTAGTGCACGGCCACGCCGCCGCGCGCCACATCGATCGCCTCGACGGACTGCAGCGTGAGCGGGAACAGCGAGGCGCCGGTCTGGCCGTAGGGGGCCAGCGTCATCGGCATGCCGTCCTGCAGCAGCAGCACCTGTTCGCTGCGCAGCGGGTTCAGCCCGCGCACGCCGATGTTGGGCAGGACCCCGGTGCCGCTCTCGTCGAGCACCGTGGTGCCGGGCACCTGCCTGAGCACGTCGTCCAGCGTGCGTGCCGCCTGGTCCTCCAGGGCCTGCTCGCCCAGCACCGTGCGCGCGCCGGGATGGGTCTTGGCCTGCGCGGCGCCCGGCGCGCCCAGCCAGTCGGCGCTGATGCTGACCTCGGGCAGGCTGGCCCCGGGCGTTTCGGACTGGGCCCAGGCCGCAGGAGCGGCCAGCAAGGCGAGTGCCGAGCTGACGGCCAGGGCGACCGGGCGGCTGGTGAAGAGGGGGGTTCGCTGAGCTTGCATGCTTGTTTCTTGGGGTTTAGGAGGGCGGCGCGGCAACGGGGCGGCCGACCCATGGGCCGGCCCCGTTCTGCGCGCTGGCAAATTTTCAGAAAAGAATTGTAATGCGAATAATTCGCATTGTGATTCAAAAAACCGAAAGCGCAGGATTTGATCGAACCGCCAGCGCGAGCGGCCCCCTGCCCCAGCACGCCCGCCCGGCTACCGGAGCGAGCCTTCCTCGGCAGGCTCGGCCGCGGGTTGCGGCAGCAGCTCGCAGGCCTGGCCGTGGAGGCGGCAGCGTCCCTGCGCCAGCCAGTGCGCGTCGTGCGCCAGGCAGCCGGTCTGGCAGATCAGGGCGCGCGCGGCGGCCTGCGCGACCGCGCCCAGGTCAACCGGCCGCATCTGCAGCAGCGCCTGCTGACTCTGCTTGATGATCAGCGCGGCGCGCAGGCGCATCAGCTCGCGCTGCAGCCGCTGCACCTCGCCGTGCAGTTCGGCCACACCCTCGCTGGCGCTCGCCTGGGCCCGCGCCAAGCCGCGCAGCAGCAGCGCGTTTTCCGCGCGCAGCGCGGCGATCTCCCCCTCCAGTTCGCGGCTCGTGGCCTGTCGCACGGCGATGGTCTGGCGCATCATGGAACGCCCTCAGTGCAGGCCGGCAGGCCGCCCGGGCGCGTCCCCGCGCGGCGGCTCACCCGCCAGCCGGTCCATGGCCGCGAGGCGCAGGCTGGCGCGGCCCACCATGCGCGCCAGCGCCTCGAAGGCCTCGTCTTCCAGGCGCAGGCTCAGGGCCTGCAAATGGAGCTGGACCACGCCGCAGTCGCGGCAGGTGCTGATGTGACCGATTTCGCTGCGTGCCAGGCTGAGGTGCTGGCAGGACGGGATGCCGTCTTGACTCGACATGTCGACTCCTCTTGAAACGGGGCCGGCCCGGGCTGCGGCAGCAGCCGGCTGGAGGCGAAGGCCCCGTGGGCGTCGATTTTAAATGCGAATCATTATTAATTGCAAGAAAGGAAAAACTCCACGGCATGTGCCGCCGCGAGTCCCCGCCCTCGGCGCTCAGCCCGCGGGCTTGGGCGGGGCCTTGTCGCTCCAGAGCACGCCGCCGGTGGCCCAGTCTTGGCGGGCGATGTCGTAGAAGACCACGTCCACGCCGTCGCCGCTGCCGCCCAGCACGCGCACGCAGGCCTCGGTGAATTCCTTGGCCAGGGCGGCCTTCTGCTCGGGGCTGCGGCCTTCGAAGAGTTCGACGCGGATGGTCGGCATGGTGGTGTTTCTCCTGTGGTGTTCAGTCTGGTTTCAGTCGCGGAAGCCGGGCGACAGCCGGTCGGCGCGGCGCAGCAGCGCGGGCCATTCGGCGTCGCCGTCCCATTCGCTGCCATCGCCCACCCATTGTCGGTAACTGCGCTCGGCGAGCGCCTCGCCGACGGCCGGCACGCCGCCGCCGCCGGCCGCCATGGCCAGCAGCTGGGCCTGTGCGGCGCGCTCGAGCAGGTGCATCAGCATGAAGGCCTCGGCCACCGTGCGGCCCACGGTCAGGGTGCCGTGGTGCTCGAGGATCAGGCCGTCGAGGAGCCCCAAGTTGGCCACCAGGCGCCGCTGCTCCTCGGCGCCCAGGGCCAGGCCCTCGTAGGCGTGGCGGCCGAGCCGGCCATGCAGGCGCATGGCCCACTGCGAGCAGGGCAGCAGACCCTCGGGCCGCATCGACAGCGCCACGCCCCAGGGCGCGTGCAGGTGGATCACGCACTCGAGCTCGGGCCGCGCCGCGTGCACCGCGCCGTGGATGGTGAAACCGGTCGGGTTGACCGGCCGCCCCGAGCCGTCGACCACCCTGCCCTGCAGGTCGACCTTGACCAGGTTGGACGCCGTGACCTCGTCGAAGCCCAGGCCGAATTCGTTGATCAGGTAGACCCCGGGCTGGCCCGGCACCGCGGCCGAAAGATGCGTGTAGACCGTGTCGTCCCAGCCGGCCAGCGCGGCCAGGCGGTAGGCGGCGGCGAGGTCGGTGCGGATCTCGCGCTCGCAGCGCGGCGGACGGCGGGTGGCCTGGGGCATCATGGAGCGGTAGCTCGCGGGTTTCAGTTGGCCGGCGCGCCGGCCTCGTACCAGCGCTTGATCAGGGCCCGCTCTTCGTCGGTGATCTGGGTCGCGTTGTTGAGCGGCATCAGCTTGAGCACCGAGGCCTGCTGGTAGACGGCCTGGGCATGCTGGCGGATCAGCTCGGCCGTGTGCAGGGCCACACCCTTGCTCTGCAGCTGGGCGTTGTGGCACATGGCGCAGCGCTGGTCGAGCACGGCCTTGACCTCGGCAAAGGCCACCGGCTTGGCAGCGGCGGCCTTGGCCTCGGCGCTCTGCGGCGGCGGCGCCAGCCAGAAAGCCATGCCGGCGAGGACCAGGGTGCCGACGACCGCGTGCTCCCAGGGCGTGCGCTGGCCCAGCACATGGGCCTTGTGGCGCGCGACGAAGCTGTGGCGTATCAGGGCGCCGGCCAGCATCAGCAGCACCAGCACCAGCCAGTTCTGCTTGGCCTGGTAGAGCCAGCCGTAGTGATTGGACAGCATGGCGATCAGCACCGGCAGCGTGAAATAGGTGTTGTGCACGCTGCGCTGCTTGCCGCGCTGGCCGTGGACAGGGTCGACCGGCTGGCCGGCCTTCATCTGGGCGATGACCTTGCGCTGGCCCGGGATGATCCAGAAGAACACGTTGGCGCTCATGGCCGTCGCGATCATCGCCCCGACCAGCAGGAAGGCGGCGCGGCCGGCGAACAGCTGGCAGGCCAGCCAGGACGCGAAGACGATGAACAAGGTCACGCCGGCGCCGACGATGAGGTCGCCGCCCTTCTTCTGGCCGAAGACGCGGCAGATCGCGTCGTAGATCAGCCAGAACGCGGCCAGGAAGCCCAGGGCGGCGGCGATGGCGGCGCCGGCCGACCAGTCGTAGACACTCTTGTCGACCAGGAAGCTGCCGGCGTTGAACAGGTAGAGCGCGGTGAACAGGGCAAAGCCGGTCAGCCAGGTCGAGTAGCTCTCCCAGTAGGACCAGTGCAGGTTCTCGGGCAGCGGCAGCCACTTGGGCGCCACCATGTACTTGTTCGAGTGGTAGAAGCCGCCGCCATGCACGGCCCACATCTCGCCGTCGACGCCTTTTTTCTTGAGGTCCTCGTGGGCCGGCGGGCTCAGGCTGTTGTCGAGCAGTACGAAGTAGAACGAGGCGCCGATCCAGGCGATCGCGGTGATGACATGGGCCCAGCGCAGCAGCAGGTTGGCCCAGTCGAGAAGGTAGGCATCCATCAGATCCTCACAGGTTCGGAAAACGCACCAGCGCAGCGGTGCGGGTTCCCCTCACCACAGCGGGCTCTGTGAGGAGCATGCGTCGCAACCATGCGGGCCGGCTGGGAGCCGGTCCGCGGACGCCGCGGCGACGTGATTTAAGTGTATACACTTTTGTTCCCGGTCGGCACGCGGGAAAACCCGGACCAACCGGGTCGGGCCTCAGGGCTTGAGGTCGGCCGCCTTGATCGCAGGCGCCCAGTCATTGGCCTGCTTGACCACGAAGGCCGCGAACTCGGCTTGGCCCATCTTGACCGGCGTGACGCCGAGCTCCTCGAAGCGGCGGACGATGGCCGGGTCGGCAACGATCTCGGCCAGGGCCTTGGCGAGCTTGTCCGTCACCTCCTTGGGCAGGCCGGCCGGCCCCGAGACGCCGAAGTAGTTCTCCGCCACCAGCTGCGGCCAGCCGAGCTCGACCACGCTGGGCACCTCGGGCAAGAGCGGCGAGCGCTCGCGCGTGGTCACCGCCAGGGCCCGGATCTGCCCCGCCTTGACCATGGGCACGAAGGCCGTGATCACGTCTATGCCCAACGGGATGGTGCCGGCGATCAGGTCGGTGGTCATGGGCGCGCCGCCGCGGTAGGGCACGTGGTTCATCTGTATCTTCATCGCGGCCTTGGTCATCTCGCCGACGATGTGGCCGATCGAGCCCGGACCGCCGCTGCCGAAGCTGTAGCCGGGTGTCGCCGCGGCCTTGGGCAGGTCCTTGAGCGTGGCCGGCCCCGCCTTGGGGTGGGCCATGATCAGCACCGGCGCCACGCCCAGCATGGCCACATGGGTGAACTGCTTGCCTGGGTCGTAGGGTAGCTTGGGCACGGTGTAGGGGCCGATCGAGGTCGGCGTGGAGTTCGACAGCATCAGCGTGTAGCCGTCGGCCGGCGCGCGCACCACCTCGCTGCCGCCTATGGTGCCGCCCGCGCCGGGCTTGTTGTCGACGATCACCGGCTGGCCCAGCGCCCGGGACAGCTTCTCCGAGATCGCGCGCGCGACGATGTCGCTGGCCCCGCCGGCGGCGAAGGTCACGACGACGCGGATCGGCTTTTCGGGCCAGGCCGCATGAGCGGGAGCGGCGATGACGGCCGCAGCAAGGGTCAGCGAAGCCAGGACGGCGTGACGACGGTTCGGCATGGACATCTCCAGGGGTGGTTGAGAGCATAGTGCCCGGACAGCGAAGACGCGAATGCAACCGGCGTGCCAGGCCGGAAGCCGACCGGCCCGGAACTTACGAGCCGCGGTAGGTCGAGTAGGCCCAGGGGCTGACCAGCAGCGGCACGTGGTAGTGGCCGGCCGCGTCGGCGATGCCGAAGTCGAGCTGCACCTCGTCGATGAAGGGCGGCTCGGGCAGTTGCACGCCGCGCGCGCGGAAATAGGCCGCGACCGAGAACACCAGCCGGTAGCGGCCCGCCGCCATGCTCTGCGCGTCGAGCAGCGCGCCGCCCTCGTTGCGCCCGTCGGCGTTGAGCGTGAAGGCCATGATCGTCTCGGCCTGCGCGCCGGCTACCCGCTGCAGCTTCACGGCCATGCCGGCGGCCGGGCAGCCGTTCATGGTGTCGAGCACATGGGTGCTGAGGTGTCCCATCCTTGTCCTTTCATCGTTGCGTGGGTCCAGCCGGGAGTCGGCCGAGGGTCTCGCACAAAGTGTATACACATTGGTGGACAAACCCATACTCGCTAACCCGAGTCCAGGGTCGGCCGAAGCGCACAGGCCCGCCCAAAAGCGAAAAGCCCGTCGCCTGTGCCGGGACGCAGGGTAGTCAGAGGAAGAGAGTTTCAGCTGCCAAGATCCGGCAATGATCGGGAAGCGCGGCAGGAGACCGGTGGTGCCCATGGCGGGAATCGGACCCGCGACCTCTCCCTTACCAAGGGAGTGCTCTGCCACTGAGCCACATGGGCCACCCGAAGAGAAGGATGGAGCGGGAAACGAGGTTCGAACTCGCGACCTCAACCTTGGCAAGGTTGCGCTCTGCCAGCTGAGCTATTCCCGCATGATGACCGACCAGGCGGTCAAAGAAAAAGCCCATCGGAAGGGATGGGCTTGTTCGAAATGACTGGTGGCCTGGGGCGGAATCGAACCACCGACACGCGGATTTTCAATCTGCCGGCAAAGTCCTTGTGTGCCAAGACGTTAGGTCGCCCCACCCTCTACAAAACGCAACGCCTAAGCCAAGTCGCTCGTCTCGGCAGCGAACCCAACTCGACGACCTTTGTAGAACATTTAGTCCTAGAATTTCGCCGAGGGAGGTCGCGATGGCCAAAATCAGAATTGAAGGCGTACTGGAGCACCTGAGATACGACATGCGCCGTGCTCTTCAGGCAGCGCTTGAAGAGGTGGCTCCGCAAGCCAATATCGACCCCAACGAGCTCTTCCGCGTCTTTAAGCGCCAAGTAGGCCGGAAGTGTAATTACTGGCAACAAGTTCCAGATCAGTTGGTCGAAGACTGAGTTTCCGCTCGCAGCAGCCGAGCGCCATAGGTGCAGAGTTGTCCACGGCGGCGGGCGGCGCTTGCGACGTACCGACCGACGCGGTGGGCAACTCGGCTCGGCGAAAGGGTTGACCAACACCCCTTGACCCGCCTAAGCTCGGTTAATGCCTAAGTCTCGCCCTCCAATCGAACCGCCGTTGACGCCTGAGCAGGCCAAAGAGGCCATGGACCTGCTTGACCGCGCAATCGACAAGTTCGGTAGCCCGAAACTGAGCGAGGTCGGCAGCATCGACGAGCTTGAACAGGCCCTCGGGATGTATGTCATCGGTCGGCATGTCGGCTGGAAGGTCTTGGTCCTGGTGCACAACAAACGCACCATTCGCAAGTACGAGGAGATCCTCGGAATCTCCGTCCGCGAGGCGTTCCCGGAGGAGGCCGCAGCCTCAATGCGGTCGGTTGGCTATCGCTTCGCGAAGACACTCAGCAATTTTTGGAAGGCTGTGTCCGGCGAAGTGTCCGTGCCGGATCGTCGGAAGCTCGAATAAGGGGTAGCAAGCACCCTTGACGGGTCTCGCATACCCCTCTACATTGAGGGGTATGGAGAACCCCTTTTTGCAAATCGACACGACGGCGCCTTCGGTGCGGCCGGGGGCGCCGCAAGGCGCACCGGGCGCGGCGACGGCGCCTGGGCTTGTCACTCTTAAAACAAGTGACACGTTCATACGCACCAGTCGGTAGAGATCGACTCCGACTGGGCCAGGCACACCCGGCTAAAGCGTTCGGTCCTAGTAGCGGCCAAGCTATTCGAGCACTGCTACCGCGGCTTCCGGTTCAAGCCCGCGATGCTGACCCTCACCTACCGCGACGTCGACGGCTTCCAGCCGTGCCACATATCCGAACTGCTCAAGCGCATCCGCCACTGGCTGCAGCGCCGCGGCCATCGGTTCAGCTACGTGTGGGTTGCCGAACTCCAGAAGCGGGGCGCCCTGCACTACCACGTCCTGATCTGGCTCCCCAAGGGCCTGACCCTCCCAAAACCCGACAAGCAAGGCTGGTGGCCACATGGAAGCACCCGAATTGAATGGGCAAGACACCCCGTTGGCTACCTTATCAAGTACGCCTCCAAGTTCGACTCAAAGGTCGGTCTTCCAAAAGGTGCTCGAATTCACGGAGCGGGTGGATTCGAGGAAGCCGGTAAGGCTATTCGAAGATGGTTCAACCTGCCCACATGGCTTAAGCATCTCGCCGGAGTCGGCAGCCGATTTGTGCGCGTTAAAGGTGTCGGCCTGGTCGATTCGGCTACGGGGCTTTGCGTGCCGTCGCCCTGGCGGGTGTCCTGCTGCGGAGGCCGAGTTACTGCGACAAAGGTCTTCGAGTACCTAGGAGGATTTGCCAAGATCGAAGGCCCCTACTCCGTGATAGGCGCACCCCACTTGCTATGAGCACCGACGCCCGCCTTGAACCGCTGTTCCTCCTGGCTGATGAAGTCGAGTTCCTGACCGGCTTCAAGACGCCGATGCGCCAGGTCCAATGGCTACACGCCAAGGGGTGGCGCTTCGAGTTGAACGGGAACCGCAAGCCGATCATTGCAAGAAAGTACGCCGAGAAGATGCTCGGCTGCGGCGGGAATGAAGAACAGCGCCCCCGTCCGAATTTCGCCGCACTGAGGGCCGTCTGATGGGACGCCGCCGCCAATCCAACTTCGACGACCCGCCGCGCTTTCACCACAAGGGCAAGGTCTGGTACCACGTCAGCGGCACCCTGCCCCGCGTCTGGACCAAGCTTTCTACCGACCGGGCCGAGGCGCTCCGTCTGTGGGCGCAGCGCGAGGGCGTGCGGGAGGACGACTCGACCAGGCTCTTTTCCGTGATCGCGAGGCGGTACGTGCGGGAGGTCTACCCGACGAAGTCCGTCCGCACGCGAAAGGACAACGACAAGGAGCTGGCCAACCTGCTTCGCGTCTTCGGCCACATGCCGATCGACGCGATCGCCCCGATGCACATCCGCGAGTACTTGGACATTCGAGGCCAATCGGCGCCCGTGCGCGCCAACCGCGAGAAGGCCCTTTTCTCCCACATCTTCAACAAGGCCAGGGAGTGGGGCTACACGGCCGCGACGAACCCGTGCCAGGGCGTCAAGGGCTTCCGCGAGACTGGGCGCGACCGCTATGTATCGGACGACGAATTCGAGAAGGTCAGGGAGCACGCCCACCACACCGTAGTCGACGCCATGGACCTGGCCCTGCTCACCGGCCAGCGTCCCGCCGACGTGCTTAAACTCACGCGCAAGGACATTCGTGACGGGGCACTGTGGATCGTTCAGAACAAGACTGGCGCACGCCTAGCAATCGAGATCACAGGCCAGCTGGCCCAGGTCATCAAGCGCATCACGGAGCGCCCTCGCGTGGTCATCAGCCCGTTCCTGATCCAGGACGACAACGGCCAGCCTCTAAGCCAGTATGCCCTGCGGTCACGCTTCGACAAGGCACGCGACAAGGCCAAGGTGCACTTCCAGTTCCGGGATATCCGAGCGAAGGCGGCTACAGACACCGGGGACTTGGCTCACTCGCAAAAGCTATTGGCGCACAAGAACCGAGAGATGACTGAACATTACGTGAAAACACGGATCGGCGACCGCGTCAAGCCGCTACGCTGACAGTCCCCTACGGTGTAGTCACCTCTTCCTCTTCTGTGGCCGGCTTGAGTGCGGCTTGGCGACTTCCTCACGAGGCTCCTCGGGTGCCGCCGACTTGGCATCCTGGCGTCCCGGCTCCTTACCTAAGACGAACACGACCGCCAGCCCAATGATAGTTGTCACGCCAATCGTACCGGCCAACCAATCGTGACCGAAGTAACCGAGAAATGCTGCAACTAGTCCAAAAAAGAGACTCAATCCTGCAGCGATCCTTTGACCGTCTTTCGTGACTTCAATGCGCCCAATTACCAAGCGGGCTTCCATGTCAATGCGGTGGTCAGTCTGCTTCTCTAGAAGAAGCATCAAACGATCAGCGCCATTAGGGATGATGTGCTGATACTCGGCCATCATTGCCGGCGGCGGCAACGGCCCCTGGTACTGAATCGAGGTTTGAATGATTTGCCGTAGTTCAGCCTGCTTTTCCTGTGGCAGCGCTCGTATTAGCGGTTCTACTAGCTCCACCACCTCGGCAGGGGCAATGGGCTGACTCTCATCGGACATGCTATCGTTTTAAATTAGAGAGTTGGTACTGAAGGACAGTCCTCAAGTCATCCCCAACCGTCCAAAAATCTCGCTGGAGAATTTTCACATCGTCCGAAAGGGATCCAAGAGAAGGGCACTTCAAATGCGACCCGCCAACATCCAGCACGGTTCCCGCCCCAACAAGGAGGTAGCGGCCTTCCTTGCGCAATGCTTCAGACGCAACGACCGTCTTCCCCTTCAAGGGGTTCTTCTTGAGTTCGGCCGAGCCCGAAACAGCCTCTCGGGATCGCGAGCCAACTGGTTTCTGCTTCATGTGGAACTGCTAGATGGATAAGACTCGTCAAGTTGAGACTAGCACACTTCTGAGAAGTTCATAAGCCCCCTCGGGAGCACCTCGAAGGTGCGTGACCCCACTCGTGAGCACGCCAAACCCAGGGCAATTGTAGAAAACCACCCCAAATTGTAGAAACGCCCCAGAACCCGGACCGGGCGCTGGGGCGCATGGATGCTGGTGGCCTGGGGCGGAATCGAACCACCGACACGCGGATTTTCAATCCGCTGCTCTACCAACTGAGCTACCGGGCCAGACTTGGAATTATAGCAGGCTCGAAGACCGCTTTTCGGCTCAGAGCACCGAATTTCGCTTGCCGCGCGAGAGGTCCACGCCCAGCTGCTTGAGCTTGCGGTACAGGTGGGTGCGCTCCAGGCCGGTCTTCTCGGCCACGCGGGTCATGGATCCACCTTCCTTGCTGAGATGGAACTCGAAGTAGGCCTTCTCGAACTCGTCGCGCGCGTCGCGCAGCGGCTTGTCGAGCTCGAAGCTGCGCAGGCCCGGCAGGCCGGGCTCCATGACCGGGGCCAGCAGCTGGCCATCGCCCGCCACGGCATGGACGCCGAACTCGACCAGCGGCGCCGCCGCGGCGGCCGCGCCGTTCAGCCGGCGCGCGCTGTCGCGCGCCAGGCCCTGCTCCACGGCCTTGAGCAGCTTCTGCAGCGTGATCGGCTTTTCGAGGAAGGACTGCGCGCCTATGCGCGTCGCCTCCACCGCGGTGTCTATGGTGGCATGGCCGCTCATCATGATCACCGGCATGCTGAGCTGGCCGCTGGTGGACCACTCCTTGAGCAGGGTCACGCCGTCGGTGTCGGGCATCCAGATGTCGAGCAGGACCAGGTCCGGGCGGCCCCGGCCGCGTGCCGCGCGGGCCTGGGCGGCGTTCTCGGCAAGCTCCACGTTGTGGCCTTCGTCGTTCAGGATTTCCGAGAGCAGATCGCGGATACCCAGCTCGTCGTCGACCACCAGTATGTTTGCCATGATTGCAGCGTTGTCCCTTGCGTGTGCGTGCAGCGCGCTCAGGCCGCTGCCGCCGTCGTATCGTCCATGGCGAATGATAGCGACACTTGGGCGCCCCGAACCTGGCCATCGACGACCCGGTTGGAGATGTCGACGCGCGCGCGGTGCTCGTCGGCGATCTTCTTGACCACCGCCAGGCCCAGGCCCGTGCCGCGGGCCTTGGTGGTGACGTAGGGCT
Source organism: Ramlibacter sp. 2FC (assembly GCF_005503345.1). Taxonomy (NCBI): domain Bacteria; kingdom Pseudomonadati; phylum Pseudomonadota; class Betaproteobacteria; order Burkholderiales; family Comamonadaceae; genus Ramlibacter; species Ramlibacter sp. 2FC. The sequence goes on along the minus strand of NZ_SCMM01000028.1, from coordinate 38,695 downwards.
CGAAAGCCCGCTTCAGTATGGGCTCCGGGAAGCCATGCCCCTGGTCGAGCACGCTCAGCCGCACCCGGCGCGAGGCCTCCACCCACTGGGTTCTGACCAGCACGAACGGGGCTTCGCCGTGCCCGGCGACCGCCTCCGTGGCGTCCTGGGCATTTTGCAACAAATTGTGTACTACCTGCCTCAACTGTTGCGCATCGCCCAGGATGCGCGGGCAAAGCGGGTCGAGCTCGGCGCGCACGGCCACCCCGCCGCCGGCCTCGCCGCTCTCGCCGCCGTACAGCTGCAGCACGTCGGACACCAGGGCGTTGAGGTCCAGCGGCTTGAGCTCGGCGGCCGGCAGGCGCGCATAGTCGCGGAATTCGTTGACTAGGCGCTTCATGGCCTCGACTTGGTCGACGATGGTCTTGACCGACTTGGCCAGCACCGCCTGCTCGGGCTGCGCGACCTTGCCGGAGAGCTTCATCTCCAGGCGCTCGGCCGAAAGCTGGATCGGCGTCAGCGGGTTCTTGATCTCGTGCGCCAGGCGGCGCGCCACCTCGCCCCAGGCCTGCACACGCTGGGCCGAGACGATCTCGGAGATGTCGTCGAACACCAAGAGCCGCGTGTCGTCGGGCAGGGCCGCGCCGCGCGCGACCAGGGTGATGACGTCGGCCTGCGGGCCCGAGCCGCCCGACGCGTGCAGCTCGAACGACTTCTGCCAGTGGTCCAGGCCATGCTGCTGGCGCTCGCCCTGGAACGACTCGAACTGCGCCAGCACGCTGGCGGCAAAGGCCTCGAGGCCGGGAATGGCGGCCAGCAGCCGGCCCTCGAAGGCGGCCAGCGGTGCGCGCAGGATGCGCGTGGCGCCGGGGTTGGAGGACAGGATCAGGCCCTGGGCGTCGAGCACGATGACGCCGGCCGTCAGGTTGTCCAGGATGGCCTGCAAGTTGGCGCGCGCGGCGTCGAGCTGGGCCATGCTGTGCAGGGCCGCGGCGCGCGCGTCGGCCAGCTGGCGCGTCATCTCGGCGAACGAGCGGGTCAGGCCGCCGAGCTCGTCGCGGCCCTGCAGCGCCACCTTGGGGCGCAGGTCGCCGGCCGCCACCTGGCGCACGCCCTCGGCCAGCAGCAGCAGCGGCCGCGCCAGCTGGTTGCCCAGCAGCACGGCCAGCAGCACCGCGCCGAACACGGCCAGGAACAGGCTCAGCGTCAGCGTGCCTATGTACATGCGGCGCAGGCCTTCGCGGCCCAGGGCGCGCTCCTGGTACTCGCTGTAGGCCTCCTGCACCGCCAGGGCGTTGGCCACCAGGGTGGGGGGCAGCGCCTGCGTGACCTGCAGGTAGCGCGGCTCGACGAACAGGCCGAAGCCCGGCGCCGAGACCAGGGCCAGCACCTTGATGCGGGCCCGGCCGGTCGCGCCGGTGGCCGCGTCGTCCAGGCCCTCGATCTGCGAGACCGCGCCCTGGCTGCGCGCGCTGCGCAGTTGCTGCTGCGAGGGCCGCTCGGGATTGAGCTGGAAGCGCGACTGGCCGGCGCTGGCGATCTGGCGCCCGCCCGCGCTCCAGAGCACCACGTCGCTGGCGGCGAGCTGGTCGCGGATGCGCTCTAGCATCAGGCCGGCCGAGGTGTCGGGCACGCCGCCGAGCTGGCCGCTCGCCGCGCGGGTCTGGTTGGACAGGTCGTTGGCCAGGGTGTCCAGCGTGGCGCGGCCCAGGCTCAGGCCCGCGTCCAGCGCGCCCTCGACCTTGACGTCGAACCAGCTTTCGATGGAGCGCGAGACGAACTGGTAGGACACCACGTAGATCAGCACGCCCGGCACCACGCCGACCAGGGCGAAGATGGCAGCGAGCTTGACCAGCAGGCGGCTGCCGAACTTGCCGCGGCGCAGGCGCAGCGCCAGGCGGATGGCGATCCACAGGATGACCGCGACCAGCAGGGCCGCGACCACCACGTTGAGCGAGAACAGCAGGGCGTAGTTGCGCTCGTAGAGCTCGCGGTTGCGGGTCGCCTGCGCCAGCAGGAACATCAGCACCAGGCCGATCGCCGCCATGGCAGCCACCGCGGTGCCGGCGGCCCAGCGCGCGGCGCGCGAGCGCCTGCGCCCGGCGGGGCCGGCCGGAGGGGAGGAGGCGCTCACTTGCCGCCCTCCGCTCCCAGGCGCTGGTTGCGCGAGACCGACAGGTTCCATTCGCCCTGCCCCGCGGCGCCGATCTGGAACGGGCGCGGCAGCTGGCTCACGTCGAGCCGGAAGCGGAACTCCACGCTGTGGCGCGCGTCGACCTCGATCTCGGAGGCCTCGGCGATTTTCCAGCGCGAGATGCGGCGCACGGCCGCCAGCGCCTCCGACAGCGAGTCGTAGTACTGGGTGAAGCTGACCCCCTGGCCGACGGCGCCCATGGGCTCGGGCGAGCTGCTCAGCCGCCAGCGCCGCGTCAGCGGCTGGTAGGCCAGGCGCATGTAGCGCGCGGCGGACGCGACCTTGCGGTCGTACCAGTACCAGCGGTCGCGCAGCAGCTCGGCCTCGGCCACGAAGTGCATGGCCACGCCCTTGGTCAGGGCGTCCTCGATCGCTGGCGCGAGCTCGAAGCGCAGGCTGGCCGACAGGTACAGGCCGCCTTCGGCGCGCTCCAGGCGGAAGTCGCTCAGCTCGGCCGCCGTCTGCGCCCGCGCGGCCGGCGCCACGGTGGCCAGCCAGAGGCCCCCGAGCAGGGCCAGCAGGCTAAGCCGCGCGCTTTTCCAGCAATGCGTAAAAAAATCCGTCATGCTCACCCGGGCCATTGTCCGGGAGCGGGCCGCTGACGGCCCCGCTTTGGGGCATCAAATGGCCCGGCGAGGGGCGCAAAACCGCGTCGGTGTTGTTTGCAACAAACGCTTCCACCTGCTCCTGGCCTTCGGCGCGGAACACCGAGCAGGTGCAGTACAGCAGGCGCCCCCCCGGCGCCAGCAGCGGCCACAGGGCCTGCAGCAGGCGCGCCTGTATCGCCGCCAGCTGGGCCACGTCGCTCTCGCGGCGCAACCAGCGCACGTCGGGGTGGCGCCGGCCTATGCCCGAGGCCGTGCAGGGCGCATCGAGCAGGATGGCGTCGAAGGGCTGGCCGTCCCACCAGCCGGCGGGCTCGGCCGCGTCGGCGGCCAGCGCCCTGGCTGCCAAGTCCAGGCGCGCCAGGTTCTGCACGATGCGCTCGCAGCGCCGCGGGTCGATGTCCAGCGCCGTGAGCTGGGCCGCCGGGCACAGCTCGAGCAGGTGGGCGGTCTTGCCGCCCGGCGCGGCGCAGGCGTCGAGCAGGCGCAGCGGGCGCGCCAGGTCCAGGCCATCGAGCAGCAGCGGCGCTGCCAGCTGGGCCGCGGCGTCCTGCACCGAGACCCAGCCCTGCTCGAAACCCGGCAGGGCCTGCACCGGGCGCGGCTGGGCCAGTTCGATGCCGGCCTGGCCCACCGCCCGCCCGTCCAGGCCGGCCGCGCGCAAGGACGCGAGGTACGCGTCCACGCTGGTCTTGAGCCGGTTCACGCGCAGGGTCATGGGCGCCGGCGCCTGGCTGGCGCGCAGGATGTCCTGCCAGTGCGCGGGATGGTCGCGCTGCAGGCGCTCTATCCACCAGCGCGGGTGGTTCCACTGCGCCACCGGGTCGCGTTCGGTCTGTGCCAGCAGCGCCTCGCGCTCGCGCAGGAAGCGGCGCAGGCAGGCGTTGATGAAGCTGGCCTGGGCGCGGGTGGCCGGCTGGCGCCGCGCCGCCTCGACCGCCTGGTCGACCAGGGTGTGGGCCTCGTAGGGCGCCTGCTCCGGACGCCACAGCAGGGCCAGGGCGGTGCACAGCAGGGCGTCGGCAGCCTCGGGCGGGGCGCGCCTGGCGAGCTGGCGGCGCAGCGCCTCGGCTCGGCCCAGCCAGCGCAGGGTCTGGAAGCCCAGGGCCTGCACGCCGGGGCGCAGCGCCGCGTCCAGGCCGTCGAGCAGCGTGGTCGTCGAGCGACCCGCGCGCACCGCCTGCAGCAGCGCGGCGCTGGCCTGCAGCTGCCGCCACAGCGGGACTTGCTGCGCCGGCTTCATGCGCCCTCCCCCGCCACCAGGGCCATGGGCACCAGGGTGCCGGCCTGGCGGAAACCGAACAGCCGCGCCAGCAGCACGGCCGGGAACTGCACCACGGCCTCGTTGTAGCCGCGCACAGCGCCGTTGAAGGCCTCGCACAGCGGCAGGGCCAGGGCCAGCAGTTGCTCGTGCTGGCCCAGCATGGGCTCGGGCAGGGCCAGGCCGTCGGGGTCCTCGCCCAGGGTCCAGACGCGCTGCCAGGAGGTCTCGAGCACGCCGCGCGCCGCGGACAGGGCCGCCAGCGCGGCGGCGTCCAGCGGGCGGGCACGCGCGGCGGCCAGCGAATGCGCGAACTGCTCGCTCGCGGCCTGCAGGCTGGCCCAGGCCGCGCCCACCGCGTCGTCGGCGCGGGCCGGCTGCGCCGGGGCCGCGCCGCGCAGCGCCGGCGGCAGGCTGCCCTGGACCCAGACCAGCTGGCGCACCAGCTGGGCGTCGAGCGCGGCAAAGGCCTGGCCGACCTGGGCGCGCAGGCGCACCAGGCGGTTGTAGGCCCCCACCGCCCAGAAGAAGGCCACGGCGAGCAACGCCCAGGACAGCAGGGAAGACATCGAGCTTGGCATGGATGAGCGCGTGAAAAAGTCCGGTACCCACCGGGCTTTTCAATGAAAACGCCCCAGGCCCATGTGGCACGGGCAAGGGGCGCAGTCAATGCAGCGGGGGCTGCTTACTCGGCGGCGGCTCCGTCGTCGCCGGCCGGGGCTTCCGACGCCGTGGCACTGGCCAGCTCGGCGGCCTCGGCCTCGGCGATGGCGTGGCGCTCGGCCTCGTCCATCTGGTCCTTGACCTTGCGCGCCTGGTGGTACGCCATGCCGGTGCCGGCCGGAATCAGGCGGCCCACGATGACGTTTTCCTTCAGGCCACGCAGCTCGTCACGCTTGCCCATGATGGCGGCTTCGGTCAGCACGCGCGTGGTTTCCTGGAAGGAAGCGGCCGAGATGAACGAGTCGGTCGACAGCGAGGCCTTGGTGATGCCCAGCAGCAGGTTGCTGTAGGTGGACGGGATCTTGCCTTCGGCGCGCAGGGCGTCGTTGGTGTCCAGAATCTCCGAGCGCTCGACCTGCTCGCCGGCGATGTAGCTCGACTCGCCCGGGTTCTCGACCACGACGCGGCGCAGCATCTGGCGCACGATCACCTCGATGTGCTTGTCGTTGATCTTCACGCCCTGCAGGCGGTAGACGTCCTGCACCTCGTCGACGATGTAGCGCGCCAGCTCTTCCATGCCCAAGAGACGCAGGATGTCCTGCGGATCGGCCGGGCCGTCGACGATGCTCTCGCCCTTGTTGACCACCTGGCCTTCGTGCACCAGGATGTTCTTCTCCTTGGGGATCAGCTCTTCCCAGACCTTGCCGTCCGGATCGGTGATCTGCAGGCGGATCTTGCCCTTGGTCTCCTTGCCGAACGAGACCGTGCCGGTCATCTCGGCCAGCACGCCCTTGTCCTTGGGCGAACGGGCTTCGAACAGCTCGGCCACGCGCGGCAGGCCGCCCGTGATGTCGCGGGTCTTCTGGCCTTCCACCGGGATACGGGCCAGCACCTCGCCGGGGCCCACGTCCTGGCCGTCGCGCACCTGGATCAGCGCGCCGACCTGGAAGCCGATGGTCACCGAGTGGTCGGTGCCGGGGATCTTGACCTCGTTGCCCGAGGCGTCGATCAGCTTGACCTGGGGACGCACGACCTTGGCCGAGCCGCGGCGCTTGGGGTCGATCACCACCAGGGTCGACAGGCCGGTGACCTCGTCGACCTGCTTGGCCACGGTCAGGCCTTCCTCGACGTTCTCGAACTTGGTCTGGCCGGCGAATTCCGTGATGATGGGACGCGTCAGCGGATCCCAGTTGGCCAGGATGGCGCCGGCCTTGATGGACTGGTCGGCCTTGACGGCCAGGGTCGCGCCGTACGGCACCTTGTGGCGCTCGCGCTCGCGGCCATGCTCGTCGTGGATGATGATCTCGCCGGAACGCGCAATCACCACCAGCTCGCCCTTGCTGTTGGTCACGTAGCGCATCGTGGCGTTGAAGCCGATCAGGCCGTTGGACTTGGCTTCCACGCTGGATGCGATGGCGGCGCGCGAGGCGGCGCCACCGATGTGGAAGGTCCGCATGGTCAGCTGGGTGCCGGGCTCGCCGATCGACTGCGCGGCGATCACGCCCACGGCCTCGCCCATGTTGACCAGGCCGCCGCGGCCGAGGTCGCGGCCGTAGCACCTGGCGCACAGGCCGAAGCGGGTTTCGCAGGTCAGCGCGGTGCGCACCTTGACCTCGTCGACGCCGGCGGCCTCGAGCCCGTCGATCATGTCCTCGTCCAGCATGGTGCCGGCGGGGGCAAGAACGGCGCGGTTCTCGGGATGCAGCACTTCCTCGGCCGCGGTGCGGCCCAGGATACGGTCGCGCAGCGACTCGATCACCTCGCCGCCCTCGACGATGGCGCGCATCAGCGAGCCTTCGCGGGTGCCGCAATCGTCCTCGGTCACCACCAGGTCCTGGGTCACGTCGACCAGGCGGCGCGTCAGGTAGCCCGAGTTCGCGGTCTTCAGCGCCGTGTCGGCCAGGCCCTTGCGGGCGCCGTGCGTGGAGATGAAGTACTGCAGCACGTTCAGGCCTTCACGGAAGTTGGCCGTGATGGGGGTCTCGATGATGGAGCCGTCGGGCTTGGCCATCAGGCCGCGCATGCCGGCCAGCTGGCGGATCTGCGCCGCGGAGCCGCGGGCGCCGGAGTCGGCCATCATGTAGATGGAGTTGAAGGACTCCTGGTCCACTTCCTGGCCGTTGCGGTCGGTGGTCTTCTGCTTGGCCAGCTGGGCCATCATGACCTTGGACACTTCGTCACCAGCCTTGCCCCAGATGTCCACCACCTTGTTGTAGCGCTCGCCGGCCGTCACCAGGCCCGAGACGTACTGCTGCTCGATCTCCTTGACCTCGGACTCGGCGCGCTCGATGATGCCGGCCTTCTGCGGCGGCACCAGCATGTCGTCGATGGCGATCGAGATGCCGGCCTTGGTCGCCAGGCGGAAGCCGTTCTGCAGCAGCTTGTCGGCGAAGACCACGGTCTCCTTGAGGCCGCACTTGCGGAACGAGGCGTTGATCAGCTTGGAGATCTCCTTCTTCTTCAGCGCCTTGTTGATGTTGCTGAAGGCCAGGCCCTTGGGCAGGATCTCGGACAGCAGGGCGCGGCCCACGGTGGTGTCCACGAGCGAGGTCGACGGCTCGAATTCGCCGCTGTCCTTGTTCTTGTTCCACTCGGTCAGGCGCACGCTGATCTTGGCCGTGAGCTCGACCACACTGGCGTCGAGGGCGCGCTGGACTTCGCCCACGTCGGCGAACACCAGGCCTTCGCCCTTGCCGTTGATGCGCTCGCGCGTCGTGTAGTACAGGCCCAGCACCACGTCCTGCGAGGGCACGATGGAGGGCTCGCCGTTGGCGGGGAACAGCACGTTGTTGGAGGCCAGCATCAGGGTGCGGGCTTCCATCTGGGCTTCCACCGACAGCGGCACGTGCACGGCCATCTGGTCGCCGTCGAAGTCGGCGTTGAAGGCGGCGCAGACCAGCGGGTGCAGCTGGATGGCCTTGCCTTCGATCAGGATGGGCTCGAAGGCCTGGATGCCCAGGCGGTGCAGCGTAGGCGCGCGGTTGAGCATCACCGGATGCTCCTTGATCACCTCTTCCAGGATGTCCCACACCACCGGGGTGCCGGATTCGACTTCCTTCTTCGCCGCCTTGATGGTGGTGGCGATGCCCATGGCTTCCAGGCGCGCGAAGATGAAGGGCTTGAACAGCTCCAGCGCCATCAGCTTCGGTAACCCGCACTGGTGCAGCTTGAGGGTCGGGCCCACGGTGATGACCGAACGGCCCGAGTAGTCGACGCGCTTGCCCAGCAGGTTCTGGCGGAAGCGGCCGCTCTTGCCCTTGATCATGTCGGCCAGCGACTTGAGGGCGCGCTTGTTGGCGCCGGTCATGGCCTTGCCGCGGCGGCCGTTGTCGAGCAGCGAGTCGACGGCTTCCTGCAGCATGCGCTTCTCGTTGCGCGCGATGATCTCGGGCGCCTTGAGCTCGAGCAGGCGGCGCAGACGGCTGTTGCGGTTGATGACGCGGCGGTACAGGTCGTTCAGGTCGGAGGTCGCGAAGCGGCCGCCGTCCAGCGGCACCAGCGGACGCAGGTCCGGCGGCAGCACGGGCAGCACCTCGAGCACCATCCACTCCGGCTTGATGCCGGACTTCTTGAAGGCCTCCAGCACCTTGAGGCGCTTGGCGTTCTTCTTGACCTTGACTTCGGAGCCGGTCAGGTCGCCGCGCAGCTTCTCGATCTCGAGCTCGATGTCGATGCCCTGCAGCAGGTCCTTGATGCCCTCGGCGCCCATCTTGGCGATGAACTCGTCACCGTATTCCTTGCGCTTGGCGTCGTAGTCGTCCTCGGACATGATGCCGAACTTCTTCAGCGGGGTCATGCCAGGGTCGGTCACCACGTAGGCTTCGAAGTACAGCACGCGCTCGATGTCGCGCAGCGTCATGTCCAGCACCAGGCCCAGGCGCGAAGGCAGGGACTTGAGGAACCAGATGTGGGCGCAGGGCGCGGCCAGGTCGATGTGGCCCATGCGCTCGCGGCGCACCTTGGTCTGGGTGACTTCCACGCCGCACTTCTCGCAGATCACGCCGCGGTGCTTGAGGCGCTTGTACTTGCCGCACAGGCACTCGTAGTCCTTGATCGGGCCGAAGATCTTGGCGCAGAACAGGCCGTCGCGCTCGGGCTTGAAGGTGCGGTAGTTGATGGTCTCGGGCTTCTTCACCTCGCCGAAGGACCAGGAACGGATCTTCTCGGGCGAGGCCATGCCGATGCGGATGGCATCGAAATGCTCGTCCGGCGTGAACTGCTTGAACAGGTCGAGTAGTGATTTCATGTGACTCTATCCCTTCAAATTAAGAACGTTCGAGCTCGATGTCGAGGCCCAGGGAACGGATTTCCTTGACCAGGACGTTGAACGACTCGGGCATGCCGGCGTCGATCGAGTGCTCGCCCTTGACGATGTTCTCGTAGACCTTGGTGCGGCCCTGCACGTCGTCGGATTTGACGGTGAGCATCTCCTGCAGCGTGTAGGCGGCGCCGTAGGCTTCCAGCGCCCAGACTTCCATCTCGCCGAAACGCTGGCCGCCGAACTGGGCCTTGCCGCCCAGTGGCTGCTGCGTGACCAGCGAGTACGGGCCGGTGGAGCGCGCGTGCATCTTGTCGTCGACCAGGTGGTGCAGCTTCAGGAAGTGCATGTAGCCCACGGTGGTCGGGCGCTCGAAGGCGTCGCCGGTGCGGCCGTCGTACAGGTAGGCCTGGGTGCGCGTGGGCGTCAGGCCCTTGCGCGCGGCCAGGTCGTCCGGGTACGCCAGCTTGAGCATGGCGCGGATCTCGTCTTCCGAGGCGCCGTCGAACACCGGCGAGGCGAACGGCACGCCGCCCGCGAGGTTGCCCGCCATCTCCAGCACCTCGTTGTCGCTGAGCTTGGAGAGCTCCTCCTTGCGGCCCATGCCGTTGTACAGCTCCTCGAAGAACTGGCGCAGCTCGGCCACGCGGGCCTCCTGCTGCAGCATGTCGCCGATGCGCTGGCCTATGCCCTTGCCGGCCCAGCCCAGGTGGACTTCCAGCACCTGGCCCACGTTCATGCGCGAAGGCACGCCCAGCGGGTTGAGCACGATGTCGGCCGGGGTGCCGTCGGCCATGTAGGGCATGTCCTCGACCGGAACTATTTTTGAAACCACGCCCTTGTTGCCGTGGCGGCCGGCCATCTTGTCGCCGGGCTGCAGGCGGCGCTTGACGGCCAGGTAGACCTTGACCATCTTGAGCACGCCCGCGGGCAGCTCGTCGCCCTGGGTCAGCTTCTTGCGCTTCTCCTCGAAGGCCAGGTCGAAGCTGTGGCGCGTCTGCTCGAGCGAGTTCTTGATCGACTCGAGCTGGGAGGCGACCTCGTCCTCGGCCGGACGGATGTCGAACCAGTGGAACTTGTCGACCGAGCTCAGGTAGGCCTTGTCGATCTTGGTGCCCTTGGCCAGCTTCTGCGGGCCGCCGTTGGCGACGCGGCCGGTCAGCAGCTTCTCGATGCGGTCGAAGGCGTCGGCCTCGACGATGCGCAGCTGGTCGTTCAGGTCCAGGCGGAAGCGCTTGAGCTCGTCGTCGATGATCTGCTGGGCGCGCTTGTCGCGCTGGATGCCCTCGCGGGTGAACACCTGCACGTCGATCACGGTGCCCTGCGAACCCTGGTCCACGCGCAGCGAGGTGTCCTTCACGTCGGAAGCCTTCTCGCCGAAGATGGCGCGCAGCAGCTTCTCTTCCGGCGTCAGCGTGGTCTCGCCCTTGGGCGTGACCTTGCCGACCAGCACGTCACCCGGTTGCACTTCGGCGCCGACGTAGATGATGCCGGACTCGTCCAGGCGGTTGAGCTGCTGCTCGGACAGGTTGGGAATGTCGCGCGTGATTTCCTCGGCACCGAGCTTGGTGTCGCGCGCCATCACCACCAGCTCCTCGATGTGGATCGAGGTGTAGCGGTCGTCGGCCACCACGCGCTCGCTGATCAGGATCGAGTCCTCGAAGTTGTAGCCGTTCCAGGGCATGAAGGCGATCAGCATGTTCTGGCCGATCGCGATCTCGCCCAGGTCGGTCGAGGCGCCGTCGGCGACCACGTCGCCCTTGGCCAGCTTGTCGCCGCGCTTGACGATGGGACGCTGGTGGATGTTGGTGTTCTGGTTGGAGCGCTGGTACTTGATCAGGTTGTAGATGTCCACGCCCACTTCGCCGGCCACCGCCTCGTCGTCGTTGACACGCACCACGATGCGGGTGGCGTCGACATAGTCGACCACGCCGCCGCGGGTGGCGGTGACGACGGTGCCGGAGTCAACCGCCGCCACGCGCTCGATGCCGGTGCCGACCAGGGGCTTCTCCGGACGCAGCACGGGCACGGCCTGGCGCGACATGTTGGCGCCCATCAGCGCGCGGTTGGCGTCGTCGTGCTCGAGGAAGGGCACCAGCGAGGCGGCCACCGAGACGATCTGCGCCGGCGACACGTCCATGTACTGCACGCGCTCGGCGCTGACCAGGATGGATTCGCCGCGCTCGCGCGCCGACACCAGGTCGCCGGTCAGGCGGCCCTCCTTGTCCAGGGCCGCGTTGGCCTGGGCGATCACGTACTTGCCTTCCTCGATGGCCGACAGGTAGTCGATGTCGTTGGTCACCTTGCCCTCGACCACGCGGCGGTACGGCGTCTCGATGAAGCCGTACTCGTTCAGGCGGGCGTACAGGGCCAGCGAGTTGATCAGACCGATGTTCGGGCCTTCCGGCGTCTCGATCGGGCAGACGCGGCCGTAGTGCGTGACGTGCACGTCGCGCACCTCGAAGCCCGCGCGCTCGCGCGTCAGGCCGCCCGGGCCCAGGGCCGAAACGCGGCGCTTGTGCGTGATCTCGGCCAGCGGGTTGGTCTGGTCCATGAACTGCGACAGCTGCGAGGCGCCGAAGAACTCCTTGAGCGCCGCGGAAATCGGCTTGGAGTTGATCAGGTCGTGCGGCATCAGCGGATCCTGCTCGGCCTGGCCCAGGCGCTCCTTGACGGCCTTCTCGATGCGCGCCAGGCCGGTGCGGTACTGGTTCTCGGCCAGCTCGCCGACGCAGCGCACGCGGCGGTTGCCGAGGTGGTCGATGTCGTCCACCTCGCCGCGGCCGTTGCGCAGGTCCACCAGGATCTTGACCACGGCCAGGATGTCGTCGTTGGTCAGCACCATGGGGCCGGTCGACTCGTCGCGGCCGACCTTGGCGTTGAACTTCATGCGGCCCACGCGCGACAGGTCGTAGGTGTCGGGGTTGTAGAACAGGCGCTGGAACAGGGCCTGCACCGCGTCCTCGGTGGGCGGCTCACCGGGGCGCATCATGCGGTAGATGGCCACGCGGGCCGCGAACTCGTCCACGGTCTCGTCGATGCGCAGGGTCTGCGACATGTACGCGCCCTGGTCGAGCTCGTTGGTGTAGATGCACTGCAGGTCCTGGATGCCGGCGCTGCGCAGCTTCTTGAGCAGGGCTTCGGTCAGCTCGTCGTTGGCCTTGGCGATGATCTCGCCGGTGTCGCCGTCGACGATGTTCCTGGCCACCACGCGGCCGACCAGGAAGTCTTCCGGCACGCTGACGTGCGTGGTGCCCGACTGCTCGAGCTCACGCGTGTGGCGCGCCGTGATGCGCTTGTCCTTGGCGACCACGACCTTGCCCGACTTGTCGGTGATGTCGAAGCGCGCCACCTCGCCGCGCAGGCGCTCGGACACGAACTCCATCTGGGCGCCGCTGTCCATCAGGCGGAAGTTGTCGTTGACGAAGAAGTTCGCCAGGATGGACTCGGGGTTCAGGCCGATGGCCTTGAGCAGGATGGTGACCGGCATCTTGCGACGGCGGTCGACGCGGAAGTACAGCACGTCCTTGGGGTCAAACTCGAAGTCCAGCCAGGAGCCGCGGTAGGGGATCACGCGGGCCGAGAACAGCAGCTTGCCCGAGCTGTGGGTCTTGCCCTTGTCGTGCTCGAAGAACACGCCCGGCGAGCGGTGCAGCTGCGAGACGATCACGCGCTCGGTGCCGTTGATGATGAACGAGCCCTTGTCGGTCATGAGCGGAACCTCGCCCATGTAGACCTCCTGCTCCTTCACTTCCTTGACCACCTTGGACTGCGCGGTCGAGGACTCGCGGTCGTAGATGATCAGCTGCACGCGCGCGCGCACGGCCGAGGCGAAGGTCAGGCCGCGGGTCTGGCACTCGCGCACGTCGAAGGCCGGCCTGGCCAGGTTGTACTCGACGAACTTCATCTCGACGTAGCCGTTGTGCGAGACGATGGGGAAGGCCGACTCGAAGGCGGCCTGCAGGCCCTCGTGGGTGCGTTTCTGGGGAGGAACATCCGCCTGCAGGAACGCGGTGTAGGCGTCCTTTTGCATCTGCAGCAGGTAAGGTACTTCGAGCACGCTCTCGCGGGTGCCGAAACTTTTGCGGATGCGCTTGCGTTCGGTGTATGAGTAGGCCATGAAATCTCCGGGCAAAGACATGAGTCCTCGGTCTTTGGCGACTGGTGCGTCGAGCCGGCGTGCTCGACCTGCTTGGTGGCTGGCCACTACCAACCATTGGCGGACGGCTGCGCATTGCACGCAACCCGAACCAAGTCGTCTTCTGCAGTCGGGGTCAGAAAACACTGGAAAAGGGACTGGCTCAGTCTCTTTTCCAGTGTTGCTCTGAGACAGTCCGCCAGTGCCGCAGGCACTGGCGAGGCTGCGCTCTCTAAGCGCCAAAGGCTGGAGGCCTTTGCGGGCACTCCAGCCTTTCGATTTCGAACCAATTACTTGAGTTCGACCTTGGCGCCGGCTTCTTCCAGCTTCTTCTTGGCGGCTTCGGCGTCGGCCTTGGCAATGGCTTCCTTGACGGGCTTCGGAGCGCCGTCGACCAGGTCCTTGGCTTCCTTGAGGCCCAGGCCGGTGAGTTCACGCACGGCCTTGATGACCGACACCTTGTTGGCGCCGGCTTCGGTCAGCACCACGGTGAACTCGGTCTTCTCTTCGGCGGCCGGGGCAGCGGCGCCACCGCCAGCGGCGGGAGCGGCCATGGCGGCGGCGCTCACGCCGAACTTCTCTTCGATGGCTTTCACCAGGTCGTTGAGCTCGAGGACCGTCATGCTGTCGAGCGCGGTCAGAAATGCGTCTTTATCGAATGCCATTTTGATTTCCTAACAATTGGTTAACAGTTTGGCTGCGCGCTTCAGGCGGCAACCGGTTCGCCTTCGCCTTTTTTGGCCGCCAGGGCACCCAGCACCACGGCGGTGCGGGAGATCGGCGACATCAGCAAGCCACACAGCTGGGCCAGCAGCACTTCCTTGGAAGGGATGCTGGCGAGCTGCTTGACGCCGTTGACGTCCAGGGCCTTGCCCGCGAATGCGCCGCCGCGAATCACCAGCTTGTCGTTGGTTTTCGCGAAGTCGGCCACCACCTTGGCGGCGGCCACGGCATCCACGGAGAAGCCATAGATCAGCGGGCCGGTCATCTGGTCGGCCACGACCTCAAAGGCACTGCCGGCCACAGCACGGCGGGCCAGCGTGTTCTTCAACACGCTCAGGCTCACGCCCTTGCTGCGCGCGTCGGTGCGCAGTTTGGTCATGTCAGCGACCGTGATGCCGCGGTATTCCGCCATCACCAGCGTTTGAGCTTGAGCGGCGAGGCCGGTCACTTCGGTGATGACCGCTTCTTTCTCACTGCGATTCAGACTCAAGGTCTACTCCTTCAAAATGTGCCTTCGGGCTTTCGCCCTCGGACACGCCTCATTGCAGCGACCAACTGTTTTCAGAAACCTCTCGATTCCATCTGCAGCGGGATCGCCATCTGCGTTGGCTTTCCTCTGATTAAGCGCGGCCAGCCGCGCGCCAACGGTCTTGGATGGCCTGCCGGGGTCCTGGAAGGGGCTCCGGCAGCCCACCACACCGGGCCACCCTTGCGGGAAGCCCGAATCTACGTTCACGCCGCGATGGTCTGGGTGTCCACGCGGACACCGACGCCCATGGTCGACGAGACCGCCACCTTGCGCAGGTACACGCCCTTGCTGGTGGCCGGCTTGGCCTTGTTCAGGGCCTCGATCAGCGCCACCAGGTTGCCCTGCAGCTTGTCGTTGCCGAACGAGCGGCGGCCGATCGTGCCGTGCACGATGCCGGCCTTGTCCACGCGGAACTGCACCTGGCCCGCTTTGGCGTTCTTCACGGCCGTGGCCACGTCGGGCGTCACCGTGCCGACCTTGGGGTTCGGCATCAGGCCGCGCGGGCCCAGGATCTGGCCCAGCGTGCCGACCACGCGCATCGCGTCGGGGGCGGCGATCACCACGTCGAAGGGCATGTCACCGGCCTTGACCATGGCGGCCAGGTCGTCCATGCCGACGATGTCGGCGCCGGCGGCCTTGGCTTCCTCGGCCTTGGCACCCTGGGCGAACACGGCCACGCGCTTGGTCTTGCCGGTGCCGTTGGGCAGCACGACGGCGCCACGCACCACCTGGTCCGACTTCTTGGCGTCGATGCCGAGCTGCACGGCCACGTCGATGGACTCATCGAACTTGGCGGTGGCGGCTTCCTTGACGATGGCCAGCGCATCGCCCAGGGCGTACAGCTTCATGCTGTCGACCTTGCCCTGCAGGGCCTTTTGCTTCTTGGTCAGCTTGGACATCACACGCCCTCCACATTCACGCCCATGGAACGGGCCGAGCCGGCGATGGTGCGCACGGCGGCGTCCAGGTCGGCGGCCGTCATGTCCTTCATCTTGGTCTTGGCGATCTCTTCGAGCTGGGCGCGCGTGATCTTGCCGACCTTGTCGGTATGCGGCTTGGACGAGCCCTTGTCGAGCTTGATGGCCTTCTTGATCAGGGTCGTCGCGGGCGGCGTCTTGATGATGAAGGTGAAGCTCTTGTCCGCGAACGCGGTGATCACCACCGGCAGCGGCAGACCGGGCTCGACGCCCTGGGTCTGGGCGTTGAACGCCTTGCAGAACTCCATGATGTTCAGACCGCGCTGGCCCAGAGCGGGACCAATGGGCGGCGACGGATTGGCTTTGCCAGCCGGCACTTGCAGCTTGACAAAACCGACGATTTTCTTCGCCATGCTTTTCTCCTTGCGGGTTCTAACGCCTGGGCGGCTACGCCTGGGCTCCCCGGGGTTGACGACTCACAAACAACATCCGCACCGAGTCGCAAGGCGCGGAATCAGATCCCTCAGGTGAAGAAACTTAGGTTTTCTCGACCTGGCTGAATTCGAGCTCCACCGGCGTGGCGCGACCGAAGATCGTGACCGACACGCGCAGCTTGTTCTTTTCGTAGTTGACTTCCTCGACCGTGCCGTTGAAGTCGGTGAACGGGCCTTCCTTGACGCGCACGTACTCGCCGACCTCGAACTCCACCTTGTGGCGCGGCTTGTCTGTGCCTTCCTGCATCTGGCTGACGATCTTCTGCACCTCGTCCTCGGAGATCGGCGCCGGGCGGTTGCGCGCGCCACCGACGAAGCCGGTCACCTTGGCGGTGTTCTTCACCAGGTGCCAGGTGTCGTCGTTCATCACCATCTCGACCAGCACGTAGCCGGGGAAGAACTTGCGCTCGGTGGTGCGCCTCTGGCCGTTCTTCATCTCGACCACTTCCTCGGTCGGGACCAGGATGCGGCCGAACTTGTCCTGCATGCCGGCGCGGTTGATGCGCTCGACGATGTTGCGCTCCACGGCCTTCTCCATGCCCGAATAGGCATGGACCACGTACCACTTGAGGTCGGGGTTGGCAGGGGCGCCGCCAGCGGCGTTTTCTACAACATCGGTCATCACTTTTTCCACCCCAGAATCAGGTCGTAGAACACCCATTCGAGCGTCTTGTCGGTCAGCCAGAGGAACAGCGCCATGATCACCACGAAGGCGAACACGTAGGCCGTCATCTGCATGCCTTCCTTGCGGGTCGGCCAGACCACCTTCTTGACCTCGCGCCAGGCGTCGCCGCCGAAGCCGATCAGCTGGCGCCCGGACTCCGAGCTCAGGAACACCGCCACCGCGGCACCCAGGCCGACCAGCAGCGCGCCCCACTGGGCCAGGGCACCCTGCTTGGACAGCAGGTAAAAGGCCACCAGCGCCGCGACGACCAGGGCGCCGGCCACGGCGAGCCTGGCCTTGTCGGCTCCGGTACTGACGGTTTCAACTTGAGATGTGGCCATGTCGGCAAGTCCTGCGCTCTGCTGCTTGGGTCCCAGCGCTTACAACGCTGAAGCCCGCCAGGGTGCTGGCGGGCTTGAAAACCACCCCATGGGTGGCAGGGGCAGAGGGAATCGAACCCCCAACCTTCGGTTTTGGAGACCGACGCTCTGCCAGTTGAGCTATACCCCTACGAGCCTCGATTACTCGATGATCTTGGCCACGACGCCGGCGCCGACGGTGCGGCCGCCTTCACGGATGGCGAAGCGCAGGCCTTCTTCCATGGCGATCGGGGCGATCAGCTTGACGGTGATCGACACGTTGTCGCCAGGCATCACCATTTCCTTGCCCTCGGGCAGCTCGATGGCGCCGGTCACGTCCGTGGTGCGGAAGTAGAACTGCGGGCGGTAGTTGTTGAAGAACGGGGTGTGGCGGCCGCCCTCGTCCTTGCTCAGCACGTAGACCTCACCGGTGAAGTGGGTGTGCGGCTTGATGGAGCCGGGCTTGCACAGCACCTGGCCGCGCTCGACTTCCTCGCGCTTGGTGCCGCGCAGCAGGATGCCGACGTTGTCGCCAGCCTGGCCCTGGTCCAGCAGCTTGCGGAACATTTCCACGCCGGTGCAGGTGGTCTTGAGCGTGGGCTTGATGCCGACGATCTCGATTTCCTCGCCAACCTTGACGATGCCGCGCTCGATACGGCCGGTCACCACGGTGCCGCGGCCGGAGATGGAGAACACGTCTTCCACGGGCATCAGGAAGGCACCGTCCACCGCGCGCTCGGGCGTGGGGATGTAGGTGTCCAGGGCTTCGGCCAGCTTCATGATGGCCTCTTCGCCCAGAGGGCCCTTGTCGCCTTCGAGGGCGAGCTTGGCGGAGCCGTGGATGATGGGGGTGTCGTCACCGGGGAAGTCGTACTTGGAGAGCAGCTCGCGCACTTCCATTTCGACCAGCTCCAGCAGCTCGGCGTCATCGACCATGTCGCACTTGTTCAGGAACACGATGATGTAGGGCACGCCGACCTGACGGGCCAGCAGGATGTGCTCGCGGGTCTGGGGCATGGGGCCGTCGGCGGCCGAGCACACCAGGATGGCGCCGTCCATCTGGGCGGCGCCGGTGATCATGTTCTTGACGTAGTCGGCGTGGCCCGGGCAGTCCACGTGGGCGTAGTGGCGGTTGGCCGTCTCGTACTCGACGTGGGCGGTGTTGATGGTGATGCCGCGCGCCTTCTCTTCCGGAGCCGCGTCGATCTGGTCGTAGGCCTTGGCTTCGCCGCCGAACTTGGCCGCCAGCACCGTGGCGATGGCCGCCGTCAGGGTCGTCTTGCCGTGGTCCACGTGGCCGATGGTGCCGACGTTGACGTGCGGCTTGGTCCGTTCAAATTTCTCTTTTGCCATTTTTTCGACTCCGAAAAAAACAATTAGTCAACAACCGCGACACCAGGCACGCGAACCGGTCGCACACCCTGAGAATGGTGCCCTTGGCGGGAATCGGACCCGCGACCTCTCCCTTACCAAGGGAGTGCTCTACCACTGAGCCACAAGGGCAGAAAATTCTGCACTCGCCACACCGTCGACTGGAGCGGGAGACGGGAATCGAACCCGCGTCATTAGCTTGGAAGGCTAAGGTTCTACCATTGAACTACTCCCGCATCGACCGCACGGCCACGCACCAGGCGCGACCCGCGGGAGCCAATGCACGGAAACCTTTTCCAAACGCTCGCCGTCAACTGGCATGGCCAGATTTTTTTGCTGGTGGAGGAGGCTGGATTCGAACCAGCGTAGGCGTAAGCCAACAGATTTACAGTCTGCCCCCTTTAGCCACTCGGGCACTCCTCCGCAGCGAACTCAGGATTATGCCAGCATTTTTGCCCGATGACGATGCCGGGCCAAAGAATTTACCATTCGACCGGCTTTTCCCCCTGGCGCACCAGGTAGTCGTTGGCCGAGCGGAAGTGGCCGCAGCCCAGGAAAGGCTGGGGCGGCCGCAGGGCCGACAGCGGCGAGGGGTGGTTGGCCGTCAGCACCAGGTGCCGCCCACCCTGAGCGGCCGCTTCGATCAGCGGCCGCTTGGCCTGGGCATGCCCTCCCCAGAGCATGAACACCGCGGGGCGAGAGCCCTGCGCCACGGCCTGCACCGCGGCGTCGCTCAAGGCCTCCCAGCCCCGGCGTGCGTGGCTGCCGGCCTGCCCATCCTCCACCGTGAAGCTGGTGTTGAGCAGCAGCACGCCCTGACGCGCCCAGCGCACCAGCGAGCCGTCGGCCGGCGGCGCCAGGCCCAGGTCGCGCTGCAGTTCCTTGAAGATGTTGCGCAGGCTGGGCGGGATCCTGACCCCGGGCGCCACCGAGAAGGCCAGGCCCTCGGCTTGGCCGGGGCCGTGGTAGGGGTCCTGGCCCAGGATGACCACGCGCACCGCCGCGCGCGGCGTCAGCGCCAGGGCGCGCAGCGGCAGCGGCGGATAGACCGCCGCCCCGGCCGCCAGGCGCGCGCGCACGAAAGCCTCGACCCGCCGCCCCTCGGGGCCGGCCAGGAAGGCGTCGACCAGCGGCCGCCAGTCGGGCGCCACCCCCTCCAGGCCGTCCAGCCAGGCGCCCAGACGCCCGGCGGGCCGGTCTGCCGCCGGCGGCGGCTCGTCGAGCATCAGTTCAGCCTGAACCGGTGATCGCATGCGCATGCTCCGCGGCGCGCGTTCAGGAGAACAGCGCCGCCAGCGCGGCACCGGGGTCGCTCGCGCGCATGAAGGCCTCGCCGACCAGGAAGGCGTGCACGCCGGCGTCGCGCATGCGCTGCACGTCGGCGCGCGTGAGGATGCCGCTTTCGGTGACCAGCAGCCGGTCGGCCGGCACGTCCTTGAGCATGGACAGCGTGGTGTCCAGGCTGACCTCGAAGCTGCGCAGGTTGCGGTTGTTGATGCCGACCAGCGGGGTCTTGAGCCTGAGCGCGCGCTCGAGCTCGGCGCGGTCGTGCACCTCGACCAGCACCGCCATGTCCAGACCGCGCGCGATGGCCTCGAGCTCGGCCATCCGGGCGTCGTCCAGGCAGGCCGCGATCAGCAGGATGCAGTCGGCGCCGATGGCGCGCGCCTCGTAGACCTGGTAGGGGTCGACCATGAAGTCCTTGCGCAGCACCGGCAGGTCGCAGGAGGCGCGGGCCTGCTTGAGGTAGTCGATGCTGCCTTGGAAGAACTGGCGGTCGGTCAGCACCGACAGGCAGGCCGCGCCGTGCTCGGCATAGCTTTGCGCGATGTCGGCCGGCACGAAGTCCTCGCGCAGCACGCCCTTGGAAGGGCTGGCCTTCTTGACCTCGGCGATCACGGCGGCTTGGCCGGCGGCGATGCGCGCGCGCATCGCGCCGACGAAATCGCGCGTCAGCACCCGGCTCTCGGCGTCGGCGCGCATCGCGGCCAGCGACTTCTTCTTCAGGCCGGCCGCGACCTCCTCGCGCTTGACGGCGACGATCTTGTCAAGAATGTCGCTCATGCCTGCGCCCTCACCGACTGGCTGAAGGCCACGAACTGGGCCAGCTTGGCCTTGGCCGCGCCGGAATCGATCGCCGCGCGCGCCCGCTCCACGCCGTCCTCCATCGTGGCCACCACGTTGGCCGCGTACAGCGCGACGCCGGCGTTGAAAATCACGATGTCGCGCGCCGCGCCATGGTCGTTGTCGAGCACGCCGTGGATCAGGGCCAGCGACTGCTCGGGCGTCTCCACTTTCAGCGTGCGGTTGCTGGCCATGGGCAGGTCGAAGTCCTCGGGGTGGATCTCGTACTCGCTGATCTCGCCGTTCTTGAGCTCGCCGACCATGGTGGCCGCGCCCAGGCTGATCTCGTCCATGCCGTCGCGGCCGTAGACCACCAGCGCGTGCTCGGCGCCCAGGCGCTGCAGGGCGCGCACCTGTATGCCGACCAGGTCGGGGTGGAACACGCCCATCAGGATGTTGGGCGCGCCGGCCGGGTTTGTGAGCGGGCCCAGGATGTTGAAGATGGTGCGCACGCCCAGCTCCTTGCGCACCGGCGCCACGTTCTTCATGGCCGGATGGTGGTTGGGCGCGAACATGAAGCCTATGCCCACTTCGGCAATGCTGCGCGTGATCTGCCCGGGCGTCAGGTCCAGGCTGCCGCCCAGACGCTCGACCACGTCGGCGCTACCGGACTTGCTGGACACGCTGCGGCCGCCATGCTTGCTGACCCGCGCGCCCGCGGCGGCGGCCACGAACATGGCGCAGGTGGAGATGTTGAAGGTGTGGGCCCCGTCGCCGCCCGTGCCCACGATGTCGACCAGGTGCCGGGTGTCGGCCACCTGGACCTTGGTCGAGAACTCGCGCATCACCTGCGCCGCGGCCGTGATCTCGCCTATGGTTTCCTTCTTGACGCGCAGGCCGGTGACCAGCGCGGCCGTCATCACGGGCGAGAGCTCGCCCTTCATGATCATGCGCATGAGGACCAGCATCTCGTCGTGGAAG
Source organism: Ramlibacter sp. 2FC (assembly GCF_005503345.1). Classification (NCBI taxonomy): domain Bacteria; kingdom Pseudomonadati; phylum Pseudomonadota; class Betaproteobacteria; order Burkholderiales; family Comamonadaceae; genus Ramlibacter; species Ramlibacter sp. 2FC. Next base: position 17,495 of record NZ_SCMM01000028.1, on the reverse strand, counting down.
ATCTCGCGGTGCTCTATGGTCCGCTGCAGGGCTTCCTGGGGGGTGATGGACATTTGCAAGCTCCTTCTATCGTGACGGGACCGGCGCATCCGAGAGCGCCAGCTTGAGGCCGAAGCCTATGAACAGAGCGCCGGCCACGCGCTGCAGACCGGCCAGGCCATGGCGCAGCGAGCCCAGCCGCCCGGCCAGCCAGGCCGCCAGCAGCGCCCAGCCGAAGTTGACCAGCAGGCCGTTGAGGTTGAACAGGGCGCCCAGCCCCAGGAAGGCCAGCGTGGGGTCGCCCGCCCCGGGCGCGATGAACTGCGGAACGAAGGCCAGGAAGAACAGCGCCACCTTGGGGTTGAGCGCATTGGTCCAGAAGCCCTGCAGGAACAGCCGGCCCAGGCCGGGCCGCAACGCCACCGCGTCCGGGGCCAGGACCACCGGCCCGGATTCACGCGCGCGGCGCGCCAGCAACATGGACAGGCCGACATAGACCAGGTAGGCCGCGACCAGCCACTTGAGCACGGCAAAGGCCGTGGCCGAGGCCGCGACCAGGGCGCTGACGCCGACGGCCGCCGCGAGAATGTGCACGCAGCAGCCGGCCGCAATGCCCAGCGCCGCCACCATGCCGGCGCGCGCGCCCGACTTCAGCGCGCGCGTCACGATGAACAGCACGTCGGGCCCCGGCGTCAGGTTGAGCAGCAGGCCCGCGACGACGAACAGCCCCAGGTGGTCGACGCCCATCATGCGGCCCCCACGCTTGCGGCCCAAGCCGCGGCGCTGCCCCCCGAGGGGGCCTTCGCGCCTTGGAGCGGTCCGGCGGCGCTCATGCTCAGCGCTCCAGGAAGTTCTTCAGCATATCGTGGCCATGCTCGGTGAGGATGGACTCGGGGTGGAACTGCACGCCCTCGATGTCCAGGCTGCGGTGGCGAACGCCCATGATCTCGCCGTCCTCGGTCCAGGCCGTGACCTCCAGCTCCTCGGGGCAACTCTCGCGCTCGATCGCCAGCGAGTGGTAGCGGTTGACCGTGAACTGCCTGGGCAGGCCGGCGAACACGCCCTTCTGGTCGGTGGAGATCAGGCTGGTCTTGCCGTGCATCAGCTGGCGGGCACGCACGATCTTGCCGCCGAAGGCCGCGCCTATGCTCTGGTGCCCCAGGCAGACGCCGAGGATGGGCAGTTGGCCGGCGAAATGCCGGATGGCCGCGACCGAGATGCCGGCCTCGGCCGGCGAGCAGGGACCGGGCGAGACCACCAGCCGGTCCGGGCGCCGCTCGGCGATGCCCTCGAGCGTGATCTCGTCGTTGCGGAACACCTCGACCTGGGCACCGAGTTCGCCGAAGTACTGGACGATGTTGTAGGTGAACGAGTCGTAGTTGTCGATCATCAGCAGTTTCATGATGCTCACCCTTCTCGTGCCGTGCGGGGTGCGTCTTCGCGCAGGCGCGCGAATTCGCGGTGTTCATAGGCGATGTAGGCCTCCATCATGCTGCGGTAGATAGCCTCGATCAGCTCGGGCGCTCCGCCCTCGGCCTCGGCGCGCGGGCGCACGCGGTCCACGATGGCCTGGATGCGCGCCTCGTCACGCACCTGCGCCGCGTCCTGCTTGATGCGCGCAGCCTGCGTCATGTAGCCGCCCCGCTGCACGAGCAGGGGCACCAGGATGTCGTCGAGCGCGTCGATCTGGCGACGCACGTCTTCCATGGTGGTGCAGTGCTGCACCTTGTCGATCGCGCGTGTCATTCGAGGCCCTCCTCCACGAGTTCCGCCGCGCGCAGCAGGGCGCGCGCCTTGGCCTCGGTCTCCCTCCATTCGAGCTCGGGCACCGAGTCGGCCACCACGCCGGCGGCCGCCTGCACGTACAGCGTCTGGTCCTTGATGATGCCGGTGCGGATGGCGATCGCCACGTCCATGTCGCCGGCGTAGCTGAGGTAGCCGCAGGCGCCGCCGTACAGGCCGCGCTTGCTGGGCTCGAGCTGGTCGATCAGCTCCATGGCGTGCACCTTGGGCGCGCCGGTCAGCGTGCCGGCCGGGAAGGTGGCCTTGAGCACGTCCATGCTGGTCATGCCCTCCTCGAGCAGGCCCTCGACGTTGCTGACGATGTGCATCACGTGGCTGTAGCGCTCGACCACGAAGGCCTCGGTGACCTTGACGCTGCCGGTCCGGGCGATGCGGCCGATGTCGTTGCGCGCCAGGTCGATCAGCATCACGTGCTCGGCGCGCTCCTTGGGGTCGTTGATCAGCTCGACCTCGGCCGCCTTGTCCTTCTCGGGCGTGGCGCCGCGCGGACGCGTGCCGGCCAGCGGCCGGATGGTGATCTTCTGTCCCGCCTCCACATGCTCCTGGCGCACCAGGATCTCCGGGCTGGCCCCCACCACGTGGAAATCGCCGAAGTGGTAGTAGTACATGTAGGGGCTGGGGTTGAGCGAGCGCAGCGCGCGGTACAGCGAGAGCGGGCTCTCGGTGTAGCGTTTCTTGATGCGCTGGCCGACCTGCACCTGCATGAAGTCGCCGGCGAAGATCAGCTCCTTGGCGCGCTCGACCGCGGCCAGGTAGTCGGGCTTGGCGAACTCGCGCTCGACCGGGTAGCCCTGGCTGGGCTTGACCACCGGCGCGCTGACCGAGTACTTGAGCTGCTCGCGCAGGTCGCGCAGGCGCTTCTTGGCGCCGGCGTAGGCCTCGGCCTGGGCCGGGTCGGCGTAGACGATGAGGTAGAGCTTGCCCGAGAGGTTGTCGATGACGGCCAGCTCCTCGCACTGCAGCAGCAGGATGTCGGGGCAGCCCAGGGTGTCGGGCGGGCAGCTGCGCTCGAGCTTCTTCTCGATGTAGCGCACCGCGTCGTAGCCGAAGTAGCCGGCCAGGCCGCCGCAAAAGCGCGGCAGGCCGGGGCGCAGCGCCACCTTGAAGCGCTGCTGGTAGGCGGCGATGAAGTCCAGCGGGTTGCCGGTGGCCGTCTCCACCACCTGGCCATCGCGCACCACCTCGGTGACGGCGTCGGCGCCGAAGCCGCTGGCGCGCAGCAGGGTGCGCGCCGGCAGGCCGATGAAGCTGTAGCGGCCGAAGCGCTCGCCGCCGACCACGGACTCGAGCAGGAAGCTGTGCCTGCCGCCGTCCTTGCTGTGGGCCAGCTTGAGGTAGAGGGAAAGAGGGGTTTCCAAGTCCGCGAAGGCCTCGGCCATCAGCGGGATGCGGTTGTAGCCCTGCTGGGCCAGGCTTTTGAATTCAAGTTCGGTGATCACGAGAGAAGCCTCCATCGAGCCTCGACAACCCTGTGGATTCTGGGCAAGGGTTGCGTTCATCCATCCTGTGCCCCGCGGCCAGAGGTGCCGGGAGCGCCTGGGCGCGGGCCTGCGGCCGCGCGGTCAGAAATGCACGTTACTCTGGCTTACGCCAAGGCCAGGCTCCCCGGCCTTGCAGGCCCGGCAGGCAAGCGCAGTGGAAAGTGCCGTGAATGAACATCGTGGCCAGAGTGTAGCAAAGCCGCGCCCCGGCGCGCCCCCGGATTCTCACCCAGCCAGCTCCCCCAGCGAGTCGACGAAGCCGTCGGCGTCCACGGCGCGCACCGGCTCGCCATGGTTGTAGCCGTAGGTCACCAGCAGCACCGGGCAGCCGGCCGCGCGCGCGGCCTGGGCGTCGTTGCTCGAGTCGCCGATCATCAGGGTGCGGCCCGGGTGGGTACCCAGCGCCTCGCAGGTCTTGAGCAGGGGCAGCGGGTCGGGCTTCTTGCGTGCGAAGGCATCGCCGCCGAACACCGGCCCGAAATAGCCGTCCAGGCCCTTGGCCTTCAGCAGCGGCCGCGCGAACGCGCCCGGCTTGTTGGTCAGGCAGGCCAGCGGCAGCCCGGCCGCCCGCAGGGCGTGCAGGCCCTCGATGACGCCGGGGTAGACCCGGCTGTGGCGGCCGTTGACTTCCAGGTAATGCCGCTGGTAGGCGCGCCAGGCCGGCTCGTACAGCGCATCGGGCACGGCCGCGTCCGGGCCGCCGCGCTCGCGCGCCTGGTGCGCCATCACCGAACGGATCAAATGCTCCGAGCCCTTGCCCACCAGGCGCTCGACCAGCGAGCGCGTGACCGCAGGGCGGCCCAGCTCGGCCAGCATGAGGTTCAGCGCGGCCTCGAAATCGCCCAGCGTGTCGACCAGGGTGCCGTCCAGGTCGACGATGCAGGCGTCTAGCTCGAGGCCTGCCAGCGAGGGAATGGACATCGGGGAAACGCGCTCTGGCCTGGTCATCGGCCGAGCATAGCGCCAATGCCATGCCCTGCGCCGGGGCCCGGCTGCTCAGTGCCCGATTGCCCGTGGCGCCGGCAGCAGCCGCCGGTACTCGCGCTCCACCGCGGCGTAGCACTCGCAGGCCCGGGCCTCCAGGCCCGCGCGGTCCAGCACCTTGATGTGGCCGCGCCGGTAGTTGATCAGCCCCGCGTGCTGCAGCTTGCCCGCCGCCTCGGTGATGCCCTCGCGGCGCACGCCGAGCATGCTGGCGATCAACTCCTGGGTCATCAGCAGATCACGCCCGGGCTGCCGGTCCACGCTCAGCAGCAGCCAGCGGCACAGCTGCTGGTCGATCGCGTGGTGGCGGTTGCAGACCGCGGTTTGCGACACCTGGCAGATGAAGGCCTGGGTGTAGCGCAGCAGCAATTGCATCAGGGCGCCGGCGCGGTTGAACTCTTCCTGCAGGCGCTGGGCGCTGAGCAGGAAGCCGCCGCCGCCATGCAGGACCACGGCGCGGCAAGGCCGCGGCTCGCCGCCCATCAGCATGGAAAATCCGAGCAGGCCCTCGGACCCGACCACGGCCACCTCGGCCGTCGCGCCGTTCTCCATCACATGCAGCAGGGACACCGTGCAGCTGACCGGGAAATAAGCCGAGCCCTGGGCGATGCCGGACTCGTAAAGCATCTGGCCCGGGTGCAGGTCCGCTGCCCTCACGTGCGGCAGCAAGCGCTGGAAAACCTCGTCCGGCAGGGCCGCCAGCAGATGGTTCTGCAAGGGTGACAATGGACTGGGCATAGGCTCCTTGGCCAAAGGCGGCTGGAAGCCGCTCGCCTGGGATGCGCGCTCAGCCTCCACTTTTTGGGCTCATTCTTGGCCGATCCATTCGATCCGGCAATACCCAGTTTTAGGTGCGCTGGCGCACATTGCGCCGACTGCCGCGTCCGATCATGCAGCGGTGCCATTGCCGGGTGACGCGGCGTCCAGCAGCTCACCGCCAAGCTCGACCGCCACGGTGTCGGCCAGACGCTGGGCGAGCTCGCCGGCCAGCTCAGGCTCCGGGGCCTCCACCACCACCCTCAGCAATGACCCGGTTTCGGACGGGATCAGCAGCACCCGACCCATGCCCGCCAGCGCGGATTCGACTTCGATCTTGCACCGCAGCAGGGCGGGATGGTCGCGCCAGGCGGCCTCGGGCGGCAGCCCCACGGGCACCACGCGCCGCGGGTACAGGGTCAGGTCCTGGGTCAGCCGAGACAGCGACGACCCGCTTTCACGCAGCGCCTGCAGGACCAGCAGCGCCGCGATGATGCCGTCGCCGGTGAACTGGCGGTCCAGGAAGATGATGTGGCCCGAGGGGTCGCCGCCGAGCCGCCAATGGCGCTTCAGCATCAGGTCCAGCAGGCCGCGGTCGCCGTCCACGGCACGCGCGAACGGGATGCCGAGGTCGCTGAGCCCATGGGCCAGTCCCAGGTTGCTCATCTGCGTGCCCACCACGCCGCCGGCCAGCGCGCCGCGCTGGCGCAGGTGCCGGGCAATCACGTAGAGCAGGTGGTCGCCGTCGTAGCTGGCGCCCTCCCCGTCCGCCATGCACAGGCGGTCGCCTTCGGCGTCGAGCGCGATGCCGAGCGCGGCACCCTGCCGCCGCACGGCCTGCGCCAGCGCGGCCGGCGAGATCTCGCCCGATGCGTCCCGGCCCGGATCGAGCACGGGGTCGAGCGCAAGCACCTCGGCGCCGAGCTCGCCGAACACCTGGGGGGCCAGCTGGTAGCCGGTGCCGGTGCCGCTGTCCACCAGCAGCCGCAGGCCCTGCAGGTCACGGCCCGCCGGGAAACTGCTCTTGCAGAAGTCCAGGTAGTGGCGGCTGGGATCGCGCATGCGCCTGGAGGTGCCGGCGCGGGGCGGCGGCACGCAGTCGATCGGGGCGGTCATTTCGGCCTCGATGGCCAGTTCCACGGCCTCGGGCAGCGGGCGCCCTTCGGAAGAGAAGAAATGGACCTCGTTGTCGTCGCGCGCCTGGTGCGAGGCATGGACCACGATGCCGGCCGACAGGTGCATCTGGCGGGTCAGGTAGGCCACGGCCGGGGGTGGCAGCGGCCCCGAATGCATCACGTCGACCCCGGTGGCGGAGAAACCTGCGCCCAGCGCCGCCTCGATCATGTAGGCCGAACTGCGGGTGTCGCTGCCGATCAGCACCGTGGGCCGCTCGGAACGGTGCTGGCGTGCGGCCTCATCGACCAGCACCTTGCCCGTGGCATAGCCCAGGTGCATGACCATTTCCGGCGTCATGGGCGCCTCGCCCATGCGTCCGCGCACGCCGTCGCTACCGAAAAGACGCCTGTCCATTTCCGCGCACCGCCTGCTGCCCCTGTTCCAGAGGCTTTACATCTAGGAACAATTATATTGAGCGCAGCCTCCGAGCGTGGTACGTGCGAGAAACCACAGTGGCGTCCAGGTTTAGGGCTCAGCGCGCCAGCTCGGCCCGCATGGCTTCGATCACGGCACGGTAGTCGGGCTTGCCGAAGATCGCGCTGCCGGCCACGAAGGTGTCGGCGCCGGCGTCGGCGACGCGGCGGATGTTGTCGGCCTTGATGCCGCCATCGACCTCGAGCCGGATGTCGCGTCCGCTGGCCTCGATGCGCTGGCGCGCCTGCTCGATCTTGCGCAGCGCCGAGTCGATGAAGCTCTGGCCGCCGAAGCCGGGGTTGACCGACATGATCAGCACCAGGTCGATCTCGTCGATCACCCAGTCCAGCGCGTCCAGCGGCTGGGCCGGGTTGAACACCAGGCCGGCCTGGCAGCCCTTGCTCTTGATCGCCTGCACGCTGCGGTGCACATGGGCCGAGGCGTCGGGATGGAAGCTGATCAGGTCGGCACCGGCCTCGGCGAAGGCGGCGGCCAGCGCGTCGACGGGCTGGATCATGAGGTGCACGTCGATCGGCACCGCGCTGCCGTCGGCGCGCTTGGCGTGCGGCTTGAGCGCCTGGCAGACCATGGGACCGAAGGTCAGGTTGGGCACGTAATGGTTGTCCATCACGTCGAAATGGATCCAGTCGGCGCCGGCGGCGATGACGTCGCGCAGCTCCTCGCCCAGGCGGGCGAAGTCGGCGGACAGTATGGAGGGGGCAATGCGGTAGGTCGAGCTCATCGCGGAATTGTCGCAGTTACCATGGCGCCATGTCCAAGTACCAGTTCAGCGTGGAAGTCGAGCCCCAGTACCTGCCCGAGCAGTCCGATCCCGGGCAGGACGCCTACGGTTTCGCCTACACCATCACCATCAGCAACACCGGCGAGATCGCCGCGCAGCTGATCTCGCGCCACTGGATCATCAGCGACGCGCGCGGCCACACCGAGGAGGTCAAGGGCCTGGGCGTGGTCGGCCACCAGCCCCTGCTCAAGCCCGGCGAGTCCTTCCAGTACACCAGCGGCTGCCGCCTGCGCACCGCCAGCGGCACCATGCATGGCAGCTACTTCTGCGTGGCCGAGGACGGCGAGCGCTTCGAGACCAGCATCCCGCTGTTCGTGCTCGAGGCCGACGGCCAGGCCCAGGGACGCGGGCGCGTGCTGCACTGAGCACATGGCAAGTCCCCCACCCGACCTGACACGACTGCTTGCCACGCTGGACCCCGAGGCCCCGCTGGCCGGGCGCCACCTCTGGCTGATCGACCTGGTGCAGTGGCTGCGCGGCGACGGCGCCAACGTGAGCGCCGCCGCGGCGCGCCTGCGCCTGCTGCTCGACGCGACCCTGGCCCACCCCGAGGAGGGGCAGCGCTGGCGCCGCTGGTGGCAGGCCTTCCTGGCCACGGTGGACGCCACGCCGCTGCTGGCCGACCACGGCTTCGCGCCGCGCTCGGCCTTCTTCAGCGAGTTCGGCCACCGGCTGCGGCGCAAGCTGCTGCCGGGCACGCCCGAGACCAGCGACCTGGGCGAGCTGTTCGACCTGCTGCGGCCCACGGCCTACGACGCCCAGTGGCTGCGCGCGCTCGACGCTGACACGCTGGCGCGGCTGCACCGCCTGCTGCTCGCCGCCGCCCCTGCCGACGCGCCGGCCGATGCGCCGGAACCCGGCAGCCGCCTGCTGATGGACGCGCTGACCTACAGCGTCAGCCAGGTCAGCGCTACCGGCTTCGCCTCCGAGATCCGCATCCGCATGTCGGACGCCGCCAAGCAGGCGCGCCCCTTCCATGATCTGCCCGCGCATTTCGAAGCCTTGCGCGCCGCCGTGGCCACCCACGGGGCGCAGAGCGCGCCGGCCCTGGTGGCAGCCGGCGTGCTGCGAGAGCAGCTCGACGCCTGCCGCCACGCCGCCTACACCGTCTACGCCCACCTCGACGCGCACGGCGTCTCGGTGGGCATCGTGTTCCGCCTGCGCCAGCTGCGCGAGCGCATCATCCGCATCAAGGCCCTGCTGGACTGCCTGAGCAGCGACCAGCCGGCCCAGGCCATGACCGAGCTGCTGGCCCAGCTGGCGCAGATCAGCGAGGACCGCCGCAGCCTGCGCGCGCTGATCACGACGAGCTCGCACCTCACGGCGGCCAAGGTGGCCGAGCGCAGCGCCGAGAGCGGCGAGCACTACATCACGCGCGACGCCGCCGAGTACCGGGCCATGCTGGGCGCGGCCGCCGGCGGCGGCGCGGTGCTGGCCTTCACCACCTGGGCCAAGTTCGCGATCTACGCGCTGGGCCTGTCGGCCTTCTGGAGCGGCCTGGCGGCGGGCCTGAACTACGCCGCCTCCTTCGTGCTGATCATGCTGATGCACTGGACCGTGGCCACCAAGCAGCCCGCCATGACGGCCTCGGCCATGGCCGCCAAGCTCAAGGACATGGGCGACGCCGGCGCTGTGGAGAGCTTCGTCGACGAGGTGGCGAACCTGCTGCGCTCGCAGATCGCTGCCATCCTCGGCAACCTGGGCCTGGTGGTGCCGGTGGTGCTGCTGATCTGCTGGGCGCTGCGCCTGGCCGGCCTGCCGCCCATGGTCGACCTGGCGCACACCCGGAAGGTGCTGCACGAGCAGCATCTGCTCGGCCCCACCGCGCTGTTCGCAGCCTTCACCGGGGTGCTGCTGTTCGCCTCCAGCATCATCGCCGGCTGGGTGGAGAACTGGTTCGTGTTCCACCGGCTCGACTCGGCCATCGCGCACCATCCGCGCTGCGCGCGCCTTTTGGGGGGCACGGCGCGCGCGCAGCGCTGGTCGGGCTTCCTGCGCCGCCACATCTCGGGCTTCAGCGCCAACATCTCGCTGGGCCTGATGCTGGGCCTGGTGCCGGCCTTCACCGCCTTCTTCGGGCTCGGCCTGGAGGTGCGCCACGTCACGCTGTCCACCGGCCAGGTCGCGGCCGCCGCGGCGACGCTGGGCCAGGCGGCATGGCAGCTGCCGGACTTCTGGTGGGCGCTCGCCGGCATCGCCGTGATCGGGCCGCTGAACCTCGCGGTGAGCTTCTACCTCGCGTTCCGGCTCGCGCTGGCAGCGCACAGCGTGACCCGGGTCGACCGGCGCCGCATCCACGCCGCGCTGCGCCGGCGCCTGCTCCAGGCCCCGGCCTCCTTCCTGCTGCCGCCGCGGCACCGGGCCGAGGCCGGGGCGGCCGGACCGCAATGACCCCTTTTGTAAAAAAGGTTGTTACAGCGTATCGGCGGCGCTCGGCGCCAATCCGTCCTTCCTGGGCCAAAATAGGCCTCGACAGCCCGGCCCGGACCATGAGACCGGGGCCGCCTGCTTCGTGCGCCGCGGGCCCGCCTCGCGCCGCGCCTCCCCTGTCGCGCGGCCCCGCCATCGAGCAGCGGCCGCGGCGCGACCGGCCTCCTGCCGGCCCGCCATCCCGAACCAGAGGAACAATCGCATGGACGAACTCATGGCCATCTGGGCCGAATGGGCCAAGCCCTCGGCCGGTCTGCCCACCCTCGAATGGTCGCTGCTGCTGGCCGTGGCCGCGGCCGCCGGCCACCTGCTGCAGCGCTTCACCGGCCTGCCCAAGCTGGCCGGCTATTCGGTCGTGGGCGCGCTCGCCGGCCTGGCCGGCTTCAGCGGCGCCATCTGGCCGCTGCAGGGCATAGGCCTGTTCCTGGTCGAGCTCGGCATCGCCGTGGTGCTGTTCGAGGCCGGGGCGCGCACCTCGGTGCGCTGGTTCCGCCACAACCCCATGGTGCTGGTGCAAAGCCTGCTGGAGGCCACGCTGACCTATGTCGCCGTGCTGGCCACGCTCAAGGCGCTCAAGGTCGACCTCGAGGTGGCCGAGGCCGTGGCCACGGTCGCGGTCGCCGCCTCGCCGGCCGTGCTCACGCGCGTGGTCATGGACATGCGCGCCTCCGGCCCCGTGACCGAGCGCGCCGTCGTGCTGTCCACCCTGAACACCTTGTACGCGCTGACCCTGAGCAGCGCCCAGGCCGGCCTGATGGGCCGGGCGCAGGACAGGCTGATGGACACGATCTACCCGCTCGCCGTGGTGCTGGGCCTGTCCTTCGTGGTCGCGGCGCTGCTGGCGCTGGCGCTGCGCATGGCCTTGCGCGTGATGAACCCCACGAGCGAGAACACCGCCATCCTGCTGCTGGCCATGATCGCGGCCGGCACCGCGCTGGCGGCGCAGTTCGGCGGCTCGGCGGCGCTGGCGGCCCTGCTCGGCGGCATGCTGCTCAAGCAGCTGCATCCGCGCCCCTGGGCCTGGCCGCGCCAGCTCGGCACCGCCGCCTCGCTGATCACCATGCTGATGTTCGTGCTGGTGTCCACCGTGGCCGCCCATGCGACCCAGAGCGGCTGGAGCCGCGCCGTCGCCGTGCTGGTGCTGGCGCTGCTGGCCGCGCGCGGGCTGGCCAAGGTCGCGGCGCTCACCGTGGCCAGCATAGGCAGCGGCATGGCCTGGAAGCAGGCCCTGTGGGTCGGCTGCGCCATGTCGCCGCTGTCCTCGGTGGCGCTGCTGATGACCTCGCAGTTCGCGTCCGCCTCGCCGCGCCTGGGCCCCGAGATCTCGGCCATCGCCCTGCCCGCCATCCTGCTGATGGAGGTGCTGGGCGCGGTGATCGCCACCTTCGCCCTGCTGCGCGCGGGGGAAAGCGCGCGCAGCAGGTCCGCGCCGCGCGCCGCCGCCTCGGGAGACCGCCATGTCGCTTGAACCCTTCCAGCAGTCGGCCGCGCTGTCGCTGGGCGTCGAGCTCGAGCTGCAGCTGGTCAACACGCACGACTACGACCTCGCGCCCTACGCCGACGACATGCTGCGCCTGATGAAGAAGCAGGCCCTGCCCGGCAGCGTGGTGCCCGAGATGACCTCGAGCATGATCGAGATCTCCACCGGCGTCTGCCACTCGGTGGCCGAGGTGCTGGGGCAGCTCAGCCTGATCCGCGACGCCCTGGTGCGCTGCGCCGACAAGCTCAACATCGCCGTGGTCGGCGGCGGCACGCACCCGTTCCAGCAATGGCACGAGAGGCGCATCTACGACAAGCCGCGCTTTCGCGAGCTGTCCGAGCTCTACGGCTACCTGTCCAAGCAGTTCACCATCTTCGGCCAGCATGTGCACGTGGGCTGCCCGGACGCCGACACCGCCCTGCTCACGCTGCACCGCATGTCGCGCTACATCCCGCACTTCATCGCGCTGTCGGCTTCCAGCCCCTATGTGCAGGGGCAGGACACGGCCTTCGACTCGGCGCGGCTGAACTCGGTGTTCGCCTTTCCGCTGTCGGGCCGCGCTCCCTTCGTGCTGAGCTGGTCCGAGTTCGGGCAGTACTTCGAGAAGATGACGCGCACCGGCGTGGTCAAGAGCATGAAGGACTTCTACTGGGACATCCGGCCCAAGCCCGAGTACGGCACCATAGAAATCCGCGTGTTCGACACGCCGCTGACCGTGGAGCGCGCGGCGGCCCTGGCCGGCTACGTGCAGGCCCTGGCGTCCTGGTTCATGCAGGACCAGCCCTTCCTGCCGGCCGAGGACGACTACCTGGTCTACACCTACAACCGCTTCCAGGCCTGCCGCTTCGGCCTGGACGCGATCTACGTCGACCCCGCCACGGGCAAGCACATGGCGCTGCGCGAGCACATCCTGCACACCCTGCACCAGATCGAGCGCCACGCCGAAGGGCTGGGCGCGGCCAGCATGCTACAGACCCTGCGCGACGACGTCCGGCGCGACCACAACGACGCGCGCTGGCTGCGCGAACGCCAGGGCCAGGAGCGCCTGCTGGCCGAGGTGGTGCGCCAGGCGGCGCGCCGCCTGCGCGGCCAGCCGGACGCTTGAGCGCCGCGGGTTATGCTCGGCCGCATGGGTGAATTCGAGCTGATCGACCGATTCTTCAAGCGCCCGGCGCGGCGCGCCGACCTCGGCGTGGGCGACGACTGCGCGCTGCTGCAGCCCGCGCCCGGCATGCAGTTGGCCCTGTCCAGCGACATGCTGGTCGAGGGACGCCATTTCCTGCCCGAGGTCGACCCCGCCAAGCTGGGCCACAAGGCGCTGGCCGTGAACCTCAGCGACCTGGCCGCCTGCGGCGCCCAGCCGCTGGCCTTTCTGCTGGCCCTGGCGCTGCCGCGCGTCGACGAGGCCTGGCTGGCGCCCTTCGCGCGCGGCCTGTTGGCCCTGGCCGACGCCCATGGTTGCGAGCTGATCGGCGGCGACACCACCCAGGGCCCGCTGAACCTCAGCATCACCGTGCTCGGCGAGGTGCCGCGCGGCCAGGCCCTGCTGCGCTCGGGCGCGCGCGTCGGCGACGAGGTCTACGTGAGCGGCAGCCTGGGCGACGCAAGGCTGGCGCTCGAGGCGCTGCAGGGCCGGCTGGCGCTGCCGGACCCGGTATTCGAGGCCGCGCGCGCGCGCCTGGAGCAGCCGACGCCGCGCCTGGCCCTGGGCCTGGCGCTGCGCGGCCTGGCCACGGCCGCGGCCGACGTCAGCGACGGCCTGCTCGGCGACCTCGGCCATATCCTCAAGGCCAGCGGCGTGGGCGCGCGCATCGAGGCCGAGGCGGCCGCACCGCTGCTGGCCGCCGCCGCGCCGCTGGCCCAGGCCGGCCGCCCGCTGGATCCCGAGCAGCAGCTGGCCTGGGTGCTGGCCGGCGGCGACGACTACGAGCTCGTGTTCACCGCCCCGCCCGCCGGGCGCCAGGCCGTGCAGGCCGCCGCCCAGGCCAGCCGGACCCCGGTCACGCGCATCGGCCGCATCGAGGCCGAGCCCGGCCTGCGCCTGGTCGACGCGCAGGGCCAGCCAATCAGCCAGCGCTACGCGTCGTTCGATCACTTCGCCTAGGGCGTCGGCGCGGGCCGGCTGCGCCTATGACGCGCCAGCCGCTGCGCCAGACGCGAGGCGCTGCGCTGCGCCGGACTCAGGGTCGCGGCGAAGGCCGCATCGGCACCGCGCCAGAAATCCTCCATGGCTTCGCGGCGCAGTTCAAGCGCCAGGCATCGCGCCTCGTCGTGCAGGCGATTGAACTCGGCGGGTGCCGGCGATGCGGGCCAGTCGGGGAAGGTCTTGGAGGGGCTCATGGCGCATCCCTTTCAGTTTCGGTGGAATCAACTTTATTGATTGATCCAACGAACGGAAACGGCAAAAAATGGGCGTTGGTTTTGCATTAATTGCAAAAGCCATGCAAAGTACCGCCATGCAACTGCAGCTCCAGGACGTCGCACTGTTCGCCCGCATCGCCGAACTCGGCAGCCTGTCTGCGGCGGCGCGCGAGCGCAACGTGCCGGTCAGCCAGGTCACGCGCGCGCTCGCGCGGCTGGAGGCCGCCTGCGGGCTGCGCCTGCTCAACCGCAGCACGCACGGCCTCTCGCTGACCGACGAGGGCGACATCTTCCTGGCCTACGGGCAGCGCCTGCTGGACGTCTCGGCAGAGCTGGCCAGCGAACTCAGCGGCAAGATCAGCGGACCCAGCGGCTGGGTGCGCGTGAGCGTCAGCCCCCTGCTGGCGCAGACCGTGATCGCGCCCAGCCTGCCCAGCCTCTACGAGCGCCATCCCCAGCTGCACGTCGACATCAACGCCGACGACCGGATCGCCGACATGGCGCGCGAAGGCATAGACATCGCGATCCGCACCGGCACGCCGTCGAGCGACACCGTGGTGGCGCGCGAGATCGGCAGCTACACGCGCACGCTCTATGCCTCGCCCGCCTACCTGACGCGCTTCGGCACACCCCGGCATCCGGACGATCTGCGGCAGCACCGCCTGCTGGCCAACAGCGTCAGCCCGCAGCTCAACCGCTGGCCGCTGACCGACAGGGAGGACCGGCGCGGCGGCGAGCTCCAGGTGCAGGGCCACACACGCACCGACAACTCGGCCGTGATGCTGAGCCTGGTGCAGCATGGCGTGGGCATCGCCCGGCTGATGGACCTGCTGGCCCGCCCCCTGGTGCAAGACGGCGCGCTGGTGCCGCTTTTGCAGGACAGCATGGCCGGCCCGCGCGTGACCATCTATGCCGTGATGCCGCGCCAGCGCCAGCGCCTGCCGAAAATCCGCGCCTGCATGGACCACTGGACCCAGTGGCTGGCCGACATGGCACGCCGATAATCAGCCCCATGACCGAGCGCACCGATACCGCCCTATTGCCTCCCGAGTCCCCCACGGCGCTGAACCCGCCGTTGCCGCCGGCACCGCCACGCGCCGACGCGCGCTTCATGCTGGCCCACCCGGCGCACTTCATCGCCATGGGCTTCGGCTCGGGCCTCTCGCCCGTGGCGCCCGGCACGGCCGGCACGCTCTGGGCCTGGCTGTCCTGGCTGGTACTCGAGCGCTGGCTGGCACCGGGCGCGCAGGGCCTGCTGATCGCCGCCGCGCTGGGCCTGGGCTGGTGGGCCTGCACGCTGACGGCGCGCCACCTGCGCCTGCTGGACCCCGGGCGCATCGTCTGGGACGAGATCGTGGCCTTCTGGCTGGTGCTCTGGCTGGTGCTGCCGACCGGCTTCTGGGGCCAGCTGGCGGCCTTCGCGCTGTTCCGCTTCTTCGACGCGGTCAAGCCCGGCCCGGTGGGCTGGGCCGACCGGCTGCTGCACGGCTTCGGCTGGCGCGGCGGCTTCGGCATCCTGCTCGACGACCTGGTCGCGGCCTTCTGCACCCTGTTCGTGATCGCGCTGTGGAGGGCCTGGTGAGCGCCGCCGCAATGCTCGAGCCACTGGCCGAGCGGCTCAAGCGGCGGGGCTGGATGCTGGCCACGGCCGAGAGCTGCACCGGCGGCCTGATCGCCGGCGCCTGCACCGAGCTGCCGGGCTCCAGCGACTGGTTCGAGCGCGGCTTCGTGAGCTACTCCAATACCGCCAAGACCGAGCTGCTGGGCGTGGACGCGGCGCTGATCGCGCGCCACGGCGCGGTCAGCGAGGCCGTGGCGCGCGCCATGGCCGAGGGGGCTCTGGCGCGTTCGCCGGCCCAGGTCAGCCTGGCCGTGACCGGCGTGGCGGGACCCAGCGGCGGCAGCGCCGACAAGCCGGTCGGCACCGTGTGGTTCGGCTGGTGCGTGGCCGGACGGACCAGCGCGGAGCGCCGTCAGTTTGCCGGCGACCGGGCCGCGGTGCGCGCCGCGACCGTGGACCATGCGCTGCGGCGCCTGGTCGAGTTGCTGGCTTAGGGCCCGTTCGCGCTAGGCCAGCGCGTAGCGCCTGGGATGCTCCAGGTGCTGGATCACCTCCTTGACGATGCCGTACATCAGGGCGCGGTCCTTGCTCGGGTGGTCGGCGAAATGCACGACCGTGGACCCGACGATGGCGTAGCTGTGGTCGGCCTGGCCGGGATCGTGGCCATAGCTGACGGGGATGGCGAAGCGCGCCAGCAGCGGGCCACAGGCCTGCCAGTCGCGCGTCCACTGCGGCAGGGCACGGTTGTTGTCCCACAGCGTGCCGGCGCTCTCGTAGCACTCCTCGACGTTCTTGTGGCCCAGCAGGTGCGCGAGCTGCCGCTCCTTGGCCACGCAGCTGCGGAAATAGTCCTGGTCGCTGACACGCATGGGTCTCCTCCTTGGCGTTTATGCGCGCCGCCGGGCCGCTGCGCCGCGGCGGTGGTGCCCCCATTGAACGCGCAGCGCCCCGCTTCGTCAAGCCGGGACAGCCAGGAGAGCGCACCCCGCTCAGTAGGGCACGACGCCCCTGAAGATGTCGACCACGACCTGGGTACGGGTGTTGCTGATCACGATGTCGCCGCCGATGACGATGCGCGCATAGCCCTCGGGCAGGCGCGTCAGCCGCGCCTCGAGGTCGCCGGGCAGGCCGCGCCCCTGCAGGCCCGGCGGCAGCCGGCCGTTGCGCTGCAGTTGCTTCTCGAGCCCGGGCGGCAGGCGGTCACGCTTGGCCAGGCCGGGCGGGGCGCGGCGCGCGGGGGCCGCGTAGTACTCGCTGATCAGCTGCCGGTCGCGGTCGCTGAACGCCACCGACACTGCGGCGTTGGGACCCGCGATGCCGACCTGTCCAGCCACGCCCGGCATGGTTTCGCAGCCGCTGATCAGCAGGGCCGCCAGGGTGACGACCCCCAGGGCACGCCAGGGTTGGGATGAAGATTTCATGCTCTGCCTCTCCTTTGCTTCATCCATGGCGGCCCGGCCCCTCAGGCCACGGCACCATGGCATTTCTTGTATTTCTTGCCGCTGCCGCAGGGGCAGGGGTCGTTGCGGCCGGGCTCGGGCGCCTTGCGCACGGTTTCCACGCGCGGGCCGATGCCGCGCCAGAGCTCGCGCAGGTCGTACACCGCCCACAGGGCCTCGGCGTAGGCGTTCAGGCGCGCCTCGCTGACGCTGGGCGGCCCATCCTCGCTGAGCGCCGACAGCGTGGGCTCCTCCTCGTCGTCCTCGGTCATGGCCACGATGGCTTCCAGCGAGGCATCGAGCCATTTGGCGGCCTCGCGGTCGCGCGGCGGCGCCCATTCCTCGGGCCAGTTCTCCACGGCGAACATGAAGCCCAGCGCCCAGACCTGGGCGAAGGCGGGCAGCAGCTCGCCCTCGAGCTCGGCGCGCTCGGCCTCGGGCAGGCCGGCGATCGCGCCGCGCACGTCCATGACCTCGGGCGCGTAGGCCTGCTCGTCGTCGAGCGACTCGGCCGGCGCGTCCAGCGCGGCACGCACCTCGTCCCAGCGCCGCTGCCACAGGGCCATGAAGCGCTGGCGCTGCGCCGCGTCGGCGAAGGTCTCGCCTTCCTCGCCGCCCAGCAGCACCGGCAGCCATTCGTCCTGCGGGAGGGAGCGGCGGCAGCAGACCAGGGCGGCCAGGAAGCCCTCGCAGAACTCCCACTGCGGGGTCTCGTCGTCGCGCTGGCGCAGCTCGTCCAGGATGGCGTCGAGTTCGTCGAAGTCCTCGGCGCGCAGGGCGCCGGCGTCGGCAGGGGATGGGGCTTGGGTCATGGCGGGGGGCAGGTAGG